>NZ_JAGQBE010000021.1 GCF_024345475.1 Cyanobium sp. T1B-Tous | reverse complement strand
AGACCATCCACCGCGGTTTTTTAATGGACTCCGCCCTTCCCCCCAACCGTTCCCTGCGCCGGATCGCCCTCTGCCTCCAGTACGACGGCAGTGCCTTCTGCGGCTGGCAACGCCAGCGCAATGCCCCCAGCGTGCAGGAGACCCTGGAAGGGGCGATCGCCGGCCTGGAGCCCCATGGACCCGCTCGCACCATGGCAGCGGGCCGCACCGACACCGGGGTGCACGCCGCGGCCCAGGTGGTGCACTTCGACAGCGCCGGGCCCATCCCGCCGGAGCGCTGGGCCAAGGCCCTGAACGGGCGGCTGCCCGCCTCGATTCGCATCCGGGCAGCCGCAGCGGTGCCCGACACCTGGCACGCCTGCTTCAGCGCCACCTACCGGCGCTACCGCTACACGATCCTCAACGCCCGCACTCCCAACCTGTTCCTCGCCCCCTGGAGCTGGCAGCGTTACCAGCAACGGCTCGACGACCAGGCCATGGGCCAGGCCCTCCAAGCCATGCTGGGGGAGCACGATTTCTCGGCCTTCCAGCGGGCCGGCAGCCGCCGAGCCCATGGACGCACGACCCTGCAGGAGGTGCGGCTGGAGCGCCAGGGTGATCTGATCACGGTGGAGCTGCAGGCCAGCGGCTTCCTCTACGGCATGGTGCGCCTCGTGATGGGCCAGCTGGTGGCGGTGGGCGAGGGCAGGCTCAGCGGCGAGGCCTTCGAACGCCGCTGGCGGGAGTGCCGCAGGGTGGAGGTGAAGGAGGCCGCGCCGCCCCAGGGCCTGTGCCTGTTGCGGGTGGGCTATCCCACAGAGGTGTTCCCCAGACCCGCCTGGTATGATTGCCAACCGCGGTTTCAGCTCGAGACCTCCGATTCACCGGATCTCCAGCCTGCTTCAGCCGTCCAGTCCGCCCAACCCGCGCCGCTGCCATCCGGGGGCGCGCAGGCCAGGCGGTAAGGTCACTGAAACCGGGCGTTGGGTTTCCAACGACCAGCTGTCCTGCCCCAACTTCCGGCCTGCCGGTGCCTGATCAGGCGACATGAACAAGACCCCCCTGCCCTCGATTGATTCCCTTGACCGCCAGTGGTATCTGGTGGACGCTGAGAATCAGACCCTCGGTCGCCTGGCAAGCGAAGTGGCCCAGGTGCTGCGCGGCAAAAACAAGCCCTGCTACACCCCCCACCTCGACACCGGCGATTTTGTGATCGTCATCAACGCCGACAAGGTGAAGGTGAGCGGAAACAAGCCCACTCAGAAGATCTACCGCCGCCATTCCGGCCGGCCCGGTGGCATGAAAACCGAAACCTTCGAGCACCTCCAGGCTCGGATCCCCGAGCGGATCGTGGAGAAGGCCATCAAGGGCATGCTTCCCCACAACGCCCTGGGCCGTCAGCTGTTCCGCAAGTTGAAGGTCTACAAGGGCACCGAGCATCCCCATGCCGCCCAACAGCCCCAGGTTCTCGCCCTCGATCCCGCCACCGCAGCCCAATGAGCACCAACAAAGTCGTCTACTGGGGTACGGGTCGTCGTAAGACCGCCGTCGCCCGCGTGCGCGTGGTTCCCGGCAACGGCACCGTCACGATCAACGGTCGCCCCGGCGACAACTACCTCAACTACAACCCCGTCTACCTGGCGGCGGTGAAAGCCCCGCTGCAAACCCTCGGCTTGGCGGCCGAGTACGACCTGTTGGTCAACGTGCGCGGTGGGGGCCTGACCGGCCAGGCCGATGCCATCAAGCAGGGCGCAGCCCGGGCCCTGTGCGACCTGTCCCCCGACAACCGCAAGCCCCTCAAGACTGAAGGTCACCTCAGCCGCGACCCCCGCGCCAAGGAGCGCCGCAAGTACGGCCTGAAGAAAGCCCGTAAGGCTCCTCAGTTCTCCAAGCGCTGATTTCTTTTCTTCGCCATCAGCTCCTTCCTGCCATGCCCAAGGCCGACATCCATCCCACCTGGTACCCCGATGCCAAGGTGATCTGCAACGGAGAGGTGGTGATGACCACCGGCTCCACCTCGCCCGAGATCCACGTCGACGTGTGGAGTGGCAACCATCCCTTCTACACCGGGACCCAGAAGATCCTCGACACCGAGGGGCGGGTGGACCGCTTCATGCGCAAGTACGGCATGGGCGGGGCCGAAGCCAGCTCCAGCTCAGGCGCCAAAAAGGCCGCCAAGAGCGAGGCACCGGCCGATGAAGCCGCCTCAGAAGCCACTCCTGCAGCCACCGAAGCCTGAGCTCGGCCTGGCCTGATCGCGATTGAACCCCAATCCCCTGGCCGGGTGCTTTCGGGCATCCGGCTTTGTCTTGTCTGGAGCCCTCCAGCCCCCGCTCCGCCCCGCTGATGGACCCCTCCCTGCTGCATGAGCGTCTGGAAACGGCCCGCCGCACCTTCGAGACACTCGAACGGCAGCTGGCCGATCCCGCCGTGGCCTCCAACCCCAGCCAGCTGCAGGCCATCGCCCGGGAGCGCTCCCGCCTGGAGCCCCTGGTGCAGGACCACCAGCAACTCCAGAAACTCGAACTGGAAGAGCAAGAGGCCCGCGCCCTGCTGAAGGAGCACCGGGGCGACCCTGCCATGGAAGAGCTCGCCACCGACGAGCTCGCCAGCCTGGCCGCCGCCATCACCACCCTGCGCGACCGGCTCACCCTGGCCCTGCTGCCGCGCGATCCCCGCGACGAGCGCAGCGTGATGCTGGAGATTCGGGCCGGTGCTGGGGGGGATGAAGCGGCCATCTGGGCCGGGGATCTGGCCCGGATGTATGAGCGGTATGCCCAGAGCGTGGGCTGGCGGGTGGAGCCGGTGAGCGCCTCCGAAGCGGAGCTGGGGGGATACAAGGAACTGATCCTGGCGATTCAGGGGGACGGGGTTTTCAGCCAGCTGAAATTCGAGGCCGGCGTGCACCGGGTGCAACGGGTACCCGCCACCGAATCCCAGGGCCGGGTGCACACCTCCACCGCCACCGTGGCCGTGATGCCGGAAGCCGACCCCGTGGAGGTGCAGATCGACCCCACCGACATTGAAATCAGCACCGCCCGCTCCGGCGGGGCGGGCGGTCAGAACGTCAACAAGGTGGAAACGGCGGTGGACCTGCTGCACAAACCCACCGGCATCCGGGTGTTCTGCACCCAGGAGCGCTCCCAGCTGCAAAACCGCGAAAGGGCCTTCGAGATCCTGCGGGCCAAGCTCTACGAGCGCCAACTCGCCGAAGCCAATGCCCAGGAGCGTTCGGCCCGGTTGGCCCAGGTGGGGAGCGGCGACCGCAGCGAAAAGATCCGCACGTACAACTACAAAGACAACCGCACCACCGACCACCGCCTGGGCCGCAACTTTTCCCTGGAACCCGTGCTCAACGGCCAGTTGCACGACCTGATCGGGGCCTGCATCGCCGCGGACCAGAGCCGCCAACTGGAGGAACTGGCCGAGCAGGTGGCCAGCTGAACGGCTCAGGTGCCGATCACATACTTGGCCCACTCGCCATGCAAGCCAGCAGAGATGTGGCGACTGGCCTCGAAGTTGAGGCTGCTGAGGGGGCGATGGGGCTGCCTGACCAGGGGCATGCCCGCCTCCCGGGGCGTGCGGTTGCCCTTGCGCACATTGCAAGGCAGGCAGGCGGTGGTGACGTTCTCCCAGGTATCGAGGCCACCCCGGCTGCGGGGCACCACGTGATCCACGGAAAGCTGGTCGCTGCTGGTGCCGCAGTACTGGCAGCGGTGGCCATCGCGATGGAAGAGGTTGCGGCGGGTAAGCGGCAATTGCTTGTAAGGCACCCGCACGTAATGACGCAGCCGTATCACCGTGGGCAGCCAGGTATCGTCGCGAATCCTGCGGGCCGGATCGTGTTCAAGCCCCTCCGCCTTTCCCTTCAGCACCATCACCACGGCACGGCGCCAGGTGGTGATGTTGAGGGGCTCGTAGGACGCATTCAGAACGAGAACGTGGCCCATGCCAGCACCCGTGTTGGGCGGCATGCTAGGCGCAATCTTCGGTGGGATCCGTGACCCAGGCCACCAAAGCCACCCAGGCCAGCTGGAACGGTGCGGCCGCCGAAGCCGAGATGGCTCGCCAACGGGCCTGGGTGGAGGTGGACACCGCGGCGATCACCGCCAATGCCCGCAACCTCAAACGCTGCGTCGGCTCCCGCACCAGCCTGATGGCCGTGGTCAAAGCCGATGGCTACGGCCACGGCTCGGTGCCGGTGGCCCGGGCCGCCCTGGCCGGCGGGGCCAGCGAGTGCGGGGTCGCCACCCTGGCCGAAGGCATCGAGCTGCGCCGGGCCGGGATCCAGGCGCCGATTCTGGTGCTGGGCAGCCTCAGCCAGGTGGAAGAACTGCGCTGTTGCCTCCACTGGGAACTGATGCCCACCATCAGCGGCATGCGGGAAGCCCTGCTCTGCCAGAACCTCGCCAGCGGCCAGGGCCGGTCGATGGCCCTGCAGCTGAAACTCGATACCGGCATGGCACGACTGGGGGCCGACTGGCAGGAGGGACCCAGGCTGGTGGCGGCCCTGGCCGAGCTGGAGGCCGTTGAACTCAGGGGGGTGTACTCCCATCTGGCGAGCGCCGATGCCGCCCCCCTCGAGGACGACGGCCTCACCCAACAGCAGCAGCAGCGTTTCGACACGGTGCTGAGCGCCCTGCAGGACCAGGGCCTGGAGGCCGGCAGTCGGCACCTGGCCAACTCCGCCGGCACCCTGCGCAGCGCCGGGCTCCACTACGACCTGGTGCGGGTTGGGCTCGCCCTCTACGGCCACAGCCCGGCAGCCCACCTGGCTGGCGCCATCCCCCTGGAGGCGGCCATGGCCCTGCATGCCCGGGTCAGCCTGATCCGGGACGTGGGCGCCGGGGTGGGGGTGAGCTACGGCCACCGGTTCCACACCTCCCGCCCCAGCCGCCTGGCGGTGGTGGGCATCGGCTACGCCGATGGCGTGCCCCGCCAGCTGTCCAACCAGCTCGAGGTGCTGTTCCAGGGCCAGCGCCTGCCCCAGGTGGGGGCCATCACCATGGACCAGCTGGTGCTGGATGTGACCGACTGCCCGGGCCTGGATGTGGGCTCGGTGGTGACCTTGCTGGGCCGGGACGGCGACCAACAGATCACCCCCTCGGACTGGAGCGACCGCTGCCAGACCATCCCCTGGGAAATCCTCTGCGGCTTCAAGCACCGGCTGCCGCGACTCACCGCGGCCCAAGCGGCCTGGGATGGCCCCAACGACGGGGCTCACTGATAAGCTCGTCGGGCCCCCTGGAGAGGTGGCTGAGTGGTTGAAAGCGGCTCCCTGCTAAGGAGTTACAGGTGGCAACATCTGTCGAGGGTTCGAATCCCTCCCTCTCCGTTTGAAACAGGTTGAAGGAGGGTTCACCCCCTTCCCCCCTCGGTTGGGGGATGGCCGCAGACCGCGGCCAAACGGGCTGCCAACTCGGGCAACAGCTGGGTATCCCGGGCGCAGGCCTGCCCTTCGCTGAAGACCACCAACAGGAACGGCGATGCCCCTGGGGACGTGTTCTCGCCGGGCGCCTCCACGTAGGCCGCATCGTGGCGCGCCTGGCTCATCCAGCCAGCCTTGCTCCAGAGCCGGCTGCCGGGCGTGAGCCCGGCGCCGATGAACCCATCCACCTGGTTCTCAGGATCGGCAGCCCGTTGGGCCGGATCCAGACTGCGGGCCAGCAGAGCTCGCATGCGTGCACCGGCCGGCGGTGACACCAGGGCCGACGCCATCACCCCCTGCAGCAGACGGGCGACGGCGTCGGTGCTGAGGCGGTTGCGATTCTCCAGCTGGGCGCCATAAAACTCCCGTTCGCGGCCATAGGGGCCATCCCCCCAGGTTTTCTGACAGGCATTGCAGCCCTCGAGCTCCGGCCAATCAAGGCCCGCCAGCCAGCGGTTCACCACTTGACGCTGCTCCACCCATGGAGCCATCCGCTGCGGAGGCAGGGCCGGGCCGCTGGTGGTGCCGCTCAGCAGATCCAGCACCAGCCCCGTGGCATCGTTGCTGGAATCGCGGATCATGTCGGCCAGGGCGCGCCGCAGCTCTGGTGTCTCCTCCAGCAGATCGGCCTGACGCCAGGCCTCCGCCGCCACCAGATACACCAACTTCACCACGCTGGCGGGGTAGCGCGGCCGGTCGCCGGCCCAGCTCGCCCCCTGCACCGGCAGCGCCCAGAACTGCTCCGGGGCCAGATCGGCAGCACGGCCGACCAGGGACTGGTCGTAACGCAGCCAGGTGATCGAAAGCTGCTGGGCCAGTCCAGGGCGCCCCTCCAGCTCCAGGGCACGCACCAGGTCGGCCAGGATCTGGCCCATGGCCGGATCTGGGCTGTAGAACGCCATCACCGCCGGCAAACGTTGTGGGGACATTAGGCACCATCGACCCGCTCCACCTGGCCCGCGGCACTGCAGCGGCCCCCGAATGGCTGATGGCCGGCACGATCTGGCGCCTCAGCGGGCCGATCAACCTGCACAGCCAGCCCCAGGGTCCAGGACTCGCCACCCAGGCCTGGGCTGGCCGACACCTGGAAATCTTGTCCCCCGAGCGCGCACCCACCCCCGGCCAACGGCTGCGGGTGCGGCTTCTGGAGGATGGCTACCCCGGCTGGATGGATCCGGCCGCGCTGCTGGGACGGGCGGTGGCCAGTGACCGGCCCCATGCGCCATGCCTGCCGCGCAGTGCCATCGCCCGGCGGCTGCCCCAGGTGCTGGCGTTTGCCAACGCAGCCCGGCAGCTCCCCAACACCTATCTGTGGGGCGGCAGCCTGGGGCCCGATTACGACTGCTCGGGCCTCATCCAGCGGGCCTTTGCCAGCGCCGGCATCTGGATTCCCCGCGATGCCTACCTGCAGGAGCGTTTCTGCCAATCTGTGGCGGTGCAACCGGGCCAGACCCAGCTGCTGGCCCCCGGAGACCTGATCTTCTTCGGGTCCGCCCGGCGCTGCACCCATGTGGGCTTGCACCTGGGGGCGGGAAGCTACCTGCACAGCTCCGGCAGCGCCCACGGCCGCAACGGCATTGGCCTTGACACCCTCGCGCCCCACAATCCCGATCCGGTGGCCCGCCACTACCGGCTCGAACTGCGCGGCGCCGGACGGGTGATGCACAGCCATGACGGCAGCCCGCTGCCCGCTTAGGGTCGCGGCCAGAAACAGGATGGAGATGAGCCAGCCCGTGCCGGAACTCTCCGTGGTGGTGCCCCTCTACAACGAGGAGGAGAGCCTGCCCCAGCTGGTGGACCAACTGCTGGCCGCCGTGCGGGTGCTCGATCTGCCCTTCGAGCTGGTGCTGGTGGATGACGGCTCCAAAGACGGCACCGCCAAGGTGCTCAGCGCACTGGCGGCCACGGTGCCGGAACTGGTGGCAGTGCTCCTACGGCGCAACTACGGCCAGAGCGCTGCCATGGCGGCGGGGTTCGATGCCAGCCGCGGGGCCGTGATCGTGACCCTCGATGGCGACCTGCAGAACGATCCGGCCGACATACCCCTGCTGTTGGCCGAACTCAATCAGGGCTACGACCTGGTGAGTGGCTGGCGTCACCAGCGCCAGGATGCCGCTGTGCAACGCCTCCTGCCGAGCCGGATCGCCAATCGGCTGATCGCCCGGGTCACCGGCGTTCGGCTGCACGACTACGGCTGTTCCCTCAAGGCCTACCGCCGTGAGGTGGTGAGTGACCTGAACCTCTACGGCGAACTCCACCGCTTCCTGCCAGCCCTGGCCTTCATCGAAGGGGCGCGCATCAGCGAAGTGAAGGTGAATCACCACCCCCGACGGTTTGGCCAGAGCAAATACGGCCTGGATCGCACCTTCCGGGTGCTGATGGACCTGCTCACCGTGTGGTTCATGAAGCGCTTTCTCACCCGGCCGATGCACGTGTTCGGGCTCGGGGGGCTGGCGGCCATGGGCCTGGGCCTGATGGTCGGCCTCTGGCTCGTCGGTGAAAAACTGCTACTGGGCAGTGACATCGGCGATCGGCCCCTGCTGCTGATGGCCCTGCTCAGTTTTCTGACGGGGGTCCAGCTGTTCTGTTTTGGCCTGCTGGCGGAGCTGCAGATGCGCACCTACCACGAAAGTCAGGGGCGGCCGATCTACCGGGTGCGCGCCACGTTGCGCGGCAACGCCTGAGGGAGCGCAGGCCGAGTGCTGCTGCGTCCCCGGAAGCGCTCCATGGCCTGGGCTGCAGCCAACACCACCGCCGGATCCACATCCCGCAGGCCCCGATAGAGCAGGGGCAGGCTCTGGCGGGTTCCCCAGCGCCGGGCCGCCTCCATAGCCGCCAGTCGCTGGGCGCTGTCTCCCGCCAACTGCTCGGCTAAGCGGTGCCGAAAGGCAGCACGCTCCCGGGCGGTGGCGGGCAGCGGCACCATCCCATCCAGACACGGCACCGGCTGGAGCGAAGGCTCACTGGCCGCCTGCGCTGGAGCCATCAGGGCGATCTGGGCGCGGTTCAAGGCTGCGATGGCCTGGGTGTCGATGGTCGCGGTCAGGGAGGGGCGACGACGGGCCAAAACCCAATACAGGGCAACCAGAACGGCCGCCGAACCGGCCAGCAGGGAGGGGTGCATGGATTGAACTTTTATGTCGCCCCAGGAAGGCCATTGGGGCTGTCTTGGGGCAGCTCCTTACAGTACCGAAGGTTGCTATTGGCCCGCGCCATGACTGGAGAATTCGCTGCCGCCTGGTTGCCCTCAGTGTTTGTACCCCTGGTGGGAATCCTCGGCCCAGCCGTGGCCATGGCCCTGCTCTTCAACGTGATCGAAGCGCGCGATTGAGCTCCTCACGGAGCCATTGCCCTTCCTCACCGCATCCTTCCCCGCCACCATGACCGTGACCCCCGTGGCCGACCCCTGCGTCGGCAATCTGGCCACCCCCGTCAACAGCAGCTATTTCAGCCGGGCTTTTCTGAATGCCCTGCCGGCCTACCGTCCGTCCCTTTCGCCCAATCGGCGCGGGCTGGAAGTGGGCATGGCCCATGGCTTCTTCCTCTACGGACCGTTCACCATCTGCGGCCCCCTGCGGCTCACCGAGTACGCCAGCACCGCTGGCCTCCTGGCCACCATCGGCCTGGTGTCGATCCTGACCGTCTGCCTGTCGATCTACGGCACCGCTGGCAACGGCCCGAACATTCAGCCCTCTGACGCCACCATCGACAATCCGCCTGCGGATCTGTTCACCAAGGCTGGCTGGGCTGAATTTGCCAGTGGCTTCTGGCTCGGAGGCTGCGGCGGCGCGGCCTTTGCCTGGTTCCTCGCAGGAACGGCGATTGTGTCTCCCCTGGTCAACATCGCTGGTGGAGTCTGGAGCGTCAGCTGAACTCAGCTGCCACCCCCGGTACGCAAAGCCCCGCTCAGGCGGGGCTTTTTTCATGGGCCGACGCTGGCCTGGTGCCGCCCTGTGACACGGCTCCAATCGGGCCCAACAATGGAAGGAGACGAAACAGGGCGCCATGTCCCCTTCCAGCCGTGACAACCCTCACCCCAACAAGCTGGCGGCAAGCTTGTTGTGCGCAGCCTTGTTGCTCACGGCCTGCGGCAGGGAAGTCTCCAAACCCAAGGCCGTGACCTCCGCGCCCCAGGGCCCAGTGCCCAGTGCAGCCCAGAAGCAGGCCCAGCGCGCCGCCGCGCAAGCTGCCGCGGTGGCCCTTCGGCGTGGCTGGAGTGAAGGGCACCAATCCACCGTGGCCTGCCTCCACGGCGAACGGGCCCAAACCGATGGCAACGAACTGCGCTGCGAAGAGCAGGCGTATGTGGAACGGAATTACCCAGCGGCCAGCAGCCGTTAGGGGAGGGCGGCCCTAGGCCCATCTCGGTGTCGATGGGCAGAAGCGGCCAATAAAAAACCCCGGCTTACGCCGGGGTTGGGTCGTCCCTCAAGGAGAGGGCAAGGGCTGAAGGATCAGCCGAACTTGCCCGAGGTGGAGGCGATCAGGAAGGCGGCGTACGTGAGGATGTAGCCGATCGTGAAGTGGGCGAGGCCCACCACGCGAGCCTGAACGATCGAGAGAGCGACGGGCTTATCGCGCCAGCCCACCAGGTTGGCGAGCGGAGTGCGCTGATGGGCCCAAACGATGGTCTCGATCAGTTCCTGCCAGTAGCCACGCCAGGAGATCAGGAACATGAAGCCGGTGGCCCACACCAGGTGACCGAACAGGAACATCCAGGACCAGACGGCCAGGTTGTTGCTGCCAAACGGGTTGTAGCCGTTGATCAGCTGGGAGGAGTTGAGCCACAGGTAGTCGCGGAACCAGCCCATCAGATAGGTGCTGGATTCGTTGAACTGGGCCACGTTGCCCTGCCAGATGGCGAGGTGCTTCCAGTGCCAGTAGAAGGTGACCCAGCCCACGGTGTTCAGGGCCCAGAAGACGCTCAGATAGAAGGCGTCCCAGGCGCTGATGTCGCAGGTGCCGCCACGGCCGGGGCCGTCGCAGGGGAAGGAATAGCCGAAGTCCTTTTTGTCGGGCATCAGCTTGGAACCCCGGGCATCCAGGGCACCCTTCACCAGGATCAGGGTGGTGGTGTGCAGACCCAGCGCAATGGCGTGGTGCACCAGGAAGTCGCCAGGACCGATCTGCAGGAAGAGGTCGTTGCCACCGTTGATGGCGTCGATCCAACCGGGCAGATAGACCGCACTGGTCGTGCTAGCGGCGCTAGCGGAGTTGGAGAGCAGCACATCCATGCCATACATCGCCTTGCCGGAAGCGGCTTGGACGAACTGGGCAAAGACGGGCTCCACCAGGATCTGCTTCTCGGGGGTACCGAAGGCCACGACCACGTCGTTGTGGACGTAGAGACCCAGGGTGTGGAAACCAAGGAACAGGGAGACCCAGCTCAGGTGGCTGATCAGGGCTTCCTTGTGCTCGAGCATCCGAGCCAACACGTTGTCCTTGTTGGCTTCCGGGTCGTAGTCGCGGATGAAGAAGATCGCACCGTGGGCGAACGCACCGCACATCAGGAAGATGGCGATGTACTGGTGGTGGGTGTACAGCGCAGCCTGCGTTGTGTAGTCCTTCGCGATGAACGCGTAGGAGGGCATCGCATACATGTGCTGGGCCACCAGGCTGGTGACCACACCCAGAGCTGCCAGGGCCAGGCCGAGCTGGAAGTGCAGGGAGTTGTTGATCGTGTCGTAGAGACCCTTGTGGCCAGCGCCGAGGTCACCAGGGGTGCCCTTGGGCGGGTTGTGGGCTTCGAGGATCTCGCGGATCGAGTGGCCGATACCGAAGTTGGTCCGGTACATGTGGCCGGCGATCACGAAGATGCAACCGATGGCCAGGTGGTGGTGGGCGATGTCCGTGAGCCACAGGGCTTCCGTCTGGGGGTGGAACCCGCCGAGGAAGGTGAGGATCGCGGTGCCGGAACCTTCAGCCGTACCGAACTGTTGATACACAGTGTCGGGATTCTGGGCATAGACACCCCAGTTGCCGGTGAAGAACGGAGCCAGACCGGCGGGGTGCGGCAGCACGGAGAGGAAGTTGTCCCAACCCACGTGCTGACCACGGGCCTCAGGGATGGCCACGTGAACCAGGTGACCGGTCCAGGCGATCGAGCTGAAACCGAACAGCACCGCTAGGTGGTGGTTCAGCCGGGATTCAGCGTTCTTGAACCAGGCCAGGGAAGGCCGGAACTTGGGCTGCAGGTGGAGCCAGCCAGCGAACAGGGCCCAGGCCGACAGGATCATCATGAAGATGGAACCCTGGTAAAGCTCGGCGTTGGTGCGCATGCCGATCGTGTACCACCAGTGGTACAGACCCGAATACGCGATGTTCACCGGAGAGGAGGCGCCCGCCTGGGTGAAGGCGGCAATCGCGCCCTGGCCGAAGTGGGGATCCCAGATCGCGTGAGCGATGGGACGGACATGCAGCGGATCGGCGACCCACTGCTCAAAGTTGCCCTGCCAGGCGATATGGAACAGGTTGCCCGAAACCCAGAGGCCAATGATGGCCAGGTGACCGAAGTGGGTGGAGAACAGCTTTTGGTAAAGCCGCTCCTCGGTCATGCCGTCGTGGCTCTCGAAATCGTGAGCCGTGGCAATGCCGTACCAAATACGGCGGGTTGTCGGGTCCTGTGCCAGACCCTGGCTGAACGAAGGAAATTTCGTTGCCATTGGGAAAGGTCAGGAAAGGTCAGCCGACCGCGACGATGCGGGCCAGGAAAAATGCCCAGGTTGTTGCGATACCGCCCAACAGATAGTGAGCGACACCGACAGCACGGCCCTGGGTGATGGAGAGCGCCCGCGGCTGGATGGCGGGGGCAACCCTCAGCTTGTTGTGAGCCCAGACGATGGACTCAATCAGCTCTTGCCAGTAGCCGCGGCCACTGAACAGGAACATCAGGCTGAAGGCCCAGATGAAGTGGGCTCCCAGGAACATCAGACCGTAAGCACTGGAGCTCGAGCCGTAGCTGTTGATCACCTGTGCGGCCTGGGCCCAGAGGAAGTCCCGCAGCCAACCATTGATGGTGATGGCGCTTTGGGCGAAGTTGCCGTTGGTGATGTGCTGGACGCTGCCGTCAGCGTTGACGGTGCCCCACACGTCGCTCTGCATCTTCCAGGAGAAGTGGAAGATAACGATCGACAGGGAGTTGTACATCCAGAACAGGCCAAGGAACACGTGGTCCCAAGCCGATACCTGGCAGGTGCCGCCACGGCCGGGGCCGTCGCAGGGGAAACGGAAGCCCAGGTTTGCCTTGTCGGGGACGAGGCGGGAGCTCCGCGCGTACAGCACACCCTTCAGCAGGATCAGCACGGTGACGTGGATCGTGAAGGCGTGGATGTGGTGGACCATGAAGTCGGCCGTTCCCAGGGGGATCGGACCGGCGGCCACCTTGCCACCCACGGCCACCACGGCGCCGTTGAACACCTCACTCACACCCGCAAGGGCGTTGGGAGCGGTGCTACCGGCGGCGGCGGCGTGAAGTCCCTGGATCCACTGCGCGAAGACGGGCTTCAGGGCAATGGCGGAGTCGCTGAACATGTCCTGGGGGCGACCCAGGGCACGCATGGTGTCGTTGTGGATGTAGAGGCCGAAGCTGTGGAAGCCCAGCCAAATGCACACCCAGTTGAGGTGGCTGATCAGGGCATCGCGGGCCTTGAGCACCCGGTCGAGCACGTTATCCACGTGCTTGGCGGGGTCGTAGTCGCGGATCATCGCGATGGCGGCGTGGGCGCCGGCACCAACGATCAGGAAGCCACCGATCCAGGTGTGATGGGTGAAGATCGACAGCTGGGTGGGGTAGTCGATGCCGATGTAGGGATACGGAGGCATCGCATACATGTGCTGGGCCACGATGATGGTCAGCGAGCCCAGCAGAGCCAGGTTCACAGCCAGTTGGGCGTGCCAGCTGGTGGTCATGAACTCGAAGAGTCCGTCATGACCGTTGGGAGCGGGGAACAGCAGGGGATCGCCCTTCTGGCCCTCGAGGATCTCCTTGATGCTGTGGCCGATGCCCCAGTTGGTGCGGTACATGTGGCCGGCCACGATGAACAGCACCGCAATCGCCAGATGGTGATGGGCGATGTCGGTCATCCAGAGGCTGCCGGTCACGGGATTCAACCCACCCTTAAAGGTGAGGAAATCGCTGTAAGCCGCCCAATTGCCCGTGAAGAAGGCTGAGATGCCCGCCCCGAAACCGGGGAACAGCTGGGCAATCACGTCCTGATTCAGGAACTCGTGGGGCAGGGGGATGTCGGCGTAGGTGGCGATGGTCTTGCCGTTGAGCGCCAGCGGCTTGCCGGCGTCGATGGCCTCCATCAGCGCGTTGGTGGGCAGGGACACATGCAGCAGGTGTCCTGTCCAGGACAGGGAGCCCAGGCCAAGCAGACCGGCCAGATGGTGGTTGAGCATCGACTCAACGTTCTGGAACCACTCAAGCTTGGGAGCTGCCTTGTGGTAGTGGAAGACGCCCGCATTGAGCATCAGGCCGGCCATCACCAGAGCGCCGATAGCCAGGGCCAGCAGCTGGGTTTCGTTGGTGATGCCCCAGGCCCTCCACACGTGGAAGAGACCGGATGTGATCTGAATGCCGTGGAAGCCGGCACCCACATCGCCATTGAGAATTTCCTGGCCAAAAATCGGCCAAACCACCTGCGCCGAAGGCTTGACGTGCAGGGGGTCGGTCAACCAACCGGTGTAGTTGGAGAAGCGCGCTCCATGGAAGAAGGCGCCGCTCAGCCAGATGAAGATGACGGCCAGATGGCCGAAGTGAGCCGAAAAGATCTTGCGAGAGACCTCTTCGAGGTCGCTCGTGTGGCTGTCGAAGTCGTGAGCATTGGCGTGGAGGTTCCAAACCCAGGTGGTGGTTTTGGGACCCTTGGCAAGGCTGCGATCGAAATGGCCGGGCTTGCCGAACAGTTCGAAGGTGGCCGGAACGGGGTTCCGGTCGACCATGGCCTTCGCCTTTTCCCCACGCTCTGGTGGGCTGATGGTCATCGAGACGTTCCTCGAGGGACGGGGTCGAGGTGGTGGGTCCACCCCTGAGGCAGGCCGGAGGGCCTACCAGTGGGCCCCATGGGGGCCGGACGCCGAAGCTTCCGAACCACCCATGGGCACCAGCGGGAAAGAAGTCCACGAAACCGTGAAACCGCTTGCCACAACTGGAGCTTGGGGCCCCAGATAGGGGACCGCTGGCGGAAGTATAGAGGCCGTTTCCGAGGACTTTTGGGCTGCAGTTACAAAGGTTCAATCCCGGCGCTTCCCAGGCCAGCACTGGGCTTTACAGAACAGAAAGAATCATCGAGATCGGGCATCTTTTGCCGATCTCGTTATTACTTAACGCGCCAATGTTGTTGGCCAGGGCGCTCCGTGCTGGCGGCGGCAGGGCTTCGGATTCCCGGGGTGGCCCTGGCCAGCAGAATGCCCTGAGAAACAGCTGAGTAACCCAGCGTGGGCGCAGGCAGCGCAACCCATCGAGCCCTTCCCGGCGACGGCCTCGGGCGCCTCGGCCACTGGCGCAGTGGAGTCGCGTCCCTGCTGCGCCTGGGTCTGCTGCACCTGGCCCTGGTCGCCGTGCTGGTGCTCCCGGCCGGCTGCGATCGGCTCTCCCCACCCCGAGCCCAACCTGGGGCTGAGGTTCCCCTCAGGGCCGAAGGGCCAGCGGGCCGCTTGCAGGAAGTGGCCCCACCCGCTGCCGTGCAACAACTTCAGGCCTCCCTGGCCGATCACAACCCCCAGGTGTCGATCCTGGCGCCGCGGGATGGGGCCGTGCTTCCGGGCGGCCCCGTGACCCTGCAACTGCAGGTGCGGGACTGGCCGCTGGTGGACGCCGGTCCCCTGGGCCTCGGACCGCATGTGGTGGTGCTGGTCGACGACCAGCCCCCCCTGCCCGTCACCGGCCTCAAGGTGGAGCTGCCCGCCCTGAGTCCAGGCAGCCACAGGATCACCGCCTATGCGGCCCGTCCCTGGGGAGAAGCGGTGAAAAGCCCAGGCGCCGCGGCCCAGATCCGGGTGCACCGGGTTGCGGCCAACCCCCTCGCCATTCCCCAGCCCGGCACTCCCCAGCTGCTGGTGGTGAGCCCCGCGTCCCCGGCCACCCGGGAACCGGTGCTGCTCGATTGGCTCCTGCTCGATACCCCGCTGCAGGGGCTGCGGGACAACGACGGCAGCTGGCGTCTGCGGGTGACCGTGAACGGCGACAGCTTTCTGGTGGATCAGAACGCCCCCCTCTGGCTCAAGGGCTGGGAGAGGGGCAGCAACAGCCTGTTGCTGGAGCTGGTGGATGGCCGCGGCGACGCGCTGAACCCTCCCTTCAACAGCCTGGTAACAGAGCTGGTGCTCGACCCCAGCGCCCCAGGGCCGATCTGGCAGCAGGGCCGCCTCACGGCCAGCGACCTCGCCCAACTCCTGGGCACAGCCCCGCCAGAGGCCCCAGCTGCGCCCACCCCCCCCACCGAACCCACGGCCCCCCCGCAGGTCCCCCCAGTGGCCCCAGCCGTGGCACCACCCGTGGAAGCAGAGCCCCGACCCGAACCGCCAGCGGCTCCGGAGCCCACGCCGGAGCCAACACCTGAAGTCCTGCCGCCCCCGGCCGCGGCCCCAATCGAAGAAGACCTCGACCAGAACCGCGAAGAGGCTGTCGTAACGGACCTCGAACCGGCTGGGGCGCCCCTTACCGAGCCCAGCTCCCCTCTCGAGCCCAGCCCCACCCCGGAAGACACCAGCCCCGCTCCCCCTCGGGCGGCGACCGTCCCGGCTGCCCCAACGGCCAATCCCGACCGGATCGTGCCGTCAAGCAGTGTGGTGGGATCTGCTCGAAACCAGGTGAATCCTGACGGCTCGTTGCTGAAGCCCCGCCCCAGCGGCCCCCTGGCCGGGCTGCGCCAGAAGCTGGGCGCGTGAGTCAACTCCCTCCAACTCCTCCTGCCGCAGGTCCCCGGGCTGGTATCTGGGGGCTGGGCTTCAGCTCGGCGAGCACGGCGGTGCTGACACGGCTCCAGCAGGCCGGCTTGCTCGATCGCCACGTGGGAGCGCACGACCAACCGGCCCCGCGGGATTGCCTGCTGCGCGAATGGTCGTCCGCCAGCGCCTTTGTGGTGGTTGGGGCCTGCGGGCTGGTCACCCGGTTGATTGCCCCGCTGCTCAGCGGCAAGGACAGGGACCCGGCCGTGGTGGTCGTGGACCCTGAGGGCCGGTTTGCCATCCCGCTGCTGGGGGGGCACGCCGCCGGCGCGGAACAGCTCAGTCAACGGATCGCGGCCAGCCTCGGCGGCCAGGCCGTGCTGACTGGAGCCACGGCCGCCATGGGCCGCCTGAACCTCGACAGTTTTGGCCAGGCCTGGGGCTGGCAGCGCGGCCAGGGCGATTGGAGTGGTCTGATGCAGGCGGCGGCCCGGGACAGCGCACCGCTCCTGGTGGAGGCACGCCACGGCAGTCGGCGCTGGCTGGATCTGCCCGCCGCTGCTGGTCTGCAAGCTGCCCCAGCGAACGCCACGGCAACTCCAGCCATGGTGGTGGACATCCACAGCGGGGATGGCTGCCGCTGGCACCCCCCCAGCCTCTGGTTGGGGCTGGGTTGTGAACGCCACACCAGCCTCAGCCTGCTGGAGCGGCTGGTCGATCAAACCCTGGCCGACCTCCAACTGGCCCCCGAAGCGGTGGCCGGGCTGGCCAGCATCGACCGCAAGGCCGATGAACCGGCCCTGCTGGCCCTGGCCGCGCAGCGGCACTGGCCCATGCGCTGGTTTGACGCACCACGCCTGGCCGCGGTGCCCGTGCCCAATCCCTCCACGGCCGTGGCCCAGGAGATGGGCACCGCCAGCGTGGCGGAAGCCGCGGCCCTGTTGGCTGCCGGCCCCGAAGCACAGCTCCTCCAGACCAAACGCATCGAGCGCGCCGGCAGCGGTGAGCAGGGAGCCGCCACCCTGGCCATCGCCCTGGCGGAGAGCCAATGGGCTCCCCAGCGCGGCCAGCTGCACCTGGTGGGCAGTGGGCCAGGCAGCCTGGATCTCCTCACGGGCGATGCCCGGCGAGCACTGGCCGAAGCCACCGTGTGGGTGGGCTATGGGCTCTACCTCGACCTGCTCGAACCCCTGCGGCGACCCGATCAGTTGCGCTGGGATGGCCAGCTCACCGAAGAGCGGGCCCGCTGCGCCCTGGCCCTGGAGCTGGCCAGCCAGGGGCTGAACGTGGCCCTGGTGTCTTCAGGCGACAGCGGGATCTACGCCATGGCCGGGCTGGCCCTGGAACTGTGGCTGGCCCAAGCCGCGGATGGCCGCCCCAGCTTCGTCGTGCATCCGGGAATCTCGGCCCTGCAACTGGCCGCGGCCCGCGCTGGGGCCCCGTTGATGCACGACTTCTGCACCATCAGCCTCAGCGACCGCCTGACCCCCTGGGCCGTGATCGAGCGCCGGCTGCAGGCCGCTGCCGCAGGCGATTTCGTGGTGGCGCTCTACAACCCCCGCTCCCAGGGACGGGACTGGCAACTGGCCAGGGCCCAAGAGCTGCTGTTGGAGGGCCGGCCGGCGGAGACCCCCGTGGCCATCGCCCGCCAACTGGGCCGGGCCGACGAGGCCGTAAGCCTGCACAGCCTCGGAGAGCTGCCGGTGGAGCAGGTGGACATGCTCACCCTGGTGCTGGTGGGCAACAGCACCAGCTATGCCCAGGACGGGCGCATGGTGACCCCGCGGGGATACCCGGGGGCCGAGCTCAGCTGAATCAGGGGCTGAGTCAAAGAAAAATCGGGATGACAGGATTCGAACCTGCGGCCCCTTCGTCCCGAACGAAGTGCGCTACCAAGCTGCGCTACATCCCGATGGGGCGACTTTAGGGGATGGCCGCCGCCACCCAGACCGCGATCCTGGGGCTGGGATCCCGATCGGTTTCTAAAGTTCCCAACTGCCTTTCTCCCGGCCCCTTGCTCAAACCCGACTGGCTGCGCGTCAAGGCCCCCCAGCGGGAGCGGATCGGCGAGGTGGCCGACCTGCTGCAGGATCTCAAGCTCAACACCGTCTGCCAGGAAGCCAGCTGCCCCAACATCGGTGAGTGCTTCGCCGGCGGCACCGCCACCTTTTTGATCATGGGGCCGGGCTGCACCCGCGCCTGCCCCTACTGCGACATCGACTTCGACAAGAGCGTGCGGGAGCTCGACGCCACGGAACCCCAACGACTCGGGGAAGCCGTGGCGCGGCTGGGCCTGAGCCACGTGGTGATCACGTCGGTGAACCGCGACGACCTGGCCGATGGCGGCGCCCGCCAGTTTGTGGCCTGCATCTCCGAGGTGCGCCAGCGCTCTCCTCTCACCACGATCGAGCTGCTGATCCCCGATTTCTGCGGCGATTGGCAGGCCTTGGCGACGGTGATGGCGGCGGCGCCCGACGTGCTCAACCACAACATCGAAACGGTGCCTCGGCTCTACAAGAAGGCCCGGCCCCAAGGGGTGTACCAGCGCTCGCTGGAGCTGCTGCAGCGGGTGCGCGAGGGCTGGCCGCGCACCTACACCAAATCAGGCCTGATGACCGGTCTGGGTGAACGCGACGGGGAGGTGCTCGAGGTGATGGCCGATCTCCGGCGCCACCAGGTGGACATCGTCACCATCGGCCAATATCTCTCGCCGGGCCCCAAGCACCTGCCGGTGGATCGCTTCGTGACCCCGGAGCAATTTGAGGCGTTCCGGACCCATGGCGAAACGGAACTGGGCTTCCTGCAGGTGGTGAGCAGCCCGCTCACCCGCAGCAGCTACCACGCCGGCGAAGTGCAGCGGCTGATGCGGGAGCATCCCCGCTAAGCCGCTGCTGCAGGGGTGGTGCTCAAGCCACCACCGCCTCCCGCTCGGCCAGACCCACGGTGGCCTTCTCGCTGGGGGGCACCAGCAGCTTGAACTGGGCCTTCCAGGTGCTCCAGTCGGCCAGGATCGCGGCGGCCTTGGCGCTGCCGGTGGCGTCGAGATGGGCCTGCAACAGGGGCTTGAGCAGGGCCTCCTGCTCAGAGGTGGTGAGCTCGCAAATGGCCACGATCTCCGGATTCACCCGCTCCCGCAGCCCCCCGCTCTCATCGAGAATGAAGGCCACGCCACCGGTCATGCCGGCGGCCACGTTGCGGCCGGTGCTGCCCAGCACCACCACCACGCCGCCGGTCATGTACTCGCAGCAGTGGTCGCCGGCACCCTCCACCACGGTGCGGGCGCCGCTGTTGCGCACGCCGAAGCGCTCCCCGGCCCGGCCCAGGGCAAACAGCTCACCGCCGGTGGCGCCGTAAAGACAGGTGTTGCCGAGGATCACCTGGCTGCCGGGGTCATTGCCGCCGGCAGGGGGGACCACGGTGAGGCGCCCCCCATTGAGGCCCTTGCCCACGTAGTCGTTGGCTTCACCCACCAGGCGCACATTCATGCCTTGGAGCACGAAGGCCCCAAAGCTCTGGCCGGCCGCGCCCTCCAGGGTGAGGTCGAGCTGGCCCTGGAAGCCCTTGTTGCCGTGGCGCGCTGCGATCTCGCCGGAGAGACGGGCGCCCACACTGCGGTCGGTGTTGACGATCGCCAGGGTGCGGCGCACCCGGCCGTGGCCCTCGATCGCGGCCATCACCTCAGCATCAGCCAGCAGCTGATCTTCCAGGATTGGACCATTGCCATGGGCCTCGGCCTCGTGCTGCAGCCAGCGGCGATCGGCCGCGGCCGGAATCGGATCGATCAGGCAGGAGAGATCCAAGGCCTGGGTTTTGGCCAGGGCCACAGCCCGCGGCTGGAGTAACTCACTGCGGCCGATCAGATCCTCCAGACGCGCCACACCCAGCACGCTGAGCAGCTGGCGCACCTCCTGGGCCACGAACAGGAAGAAATTCACCACGTGCTCGGGCACCCCGGGGAAGCGCTTGCGCAGATTCTCCTTTTGGGTGGCCACGCCCACCGGGCAGTTATTGGTGTGGCAAACCCGGGCCATGATGCAGCCCTCGGCGATCATCGCCACCGAGCCAAAGCCGTATTCCTCGGCACCGAGCAGGGCGGCGATGACCACATCCCAGCCGGTCTTGAGGCCGCCGTCGGCCCGCAGCAACACCCGATCCCGCAGGCCGTTCTCCAGGAGCGAGCGGTGCACCTCGGTGAGGCCCAACTCCCAGGGGCTGCCGGCGTGCTTGATCGAGCTCAGCGGTGAGGCGCCGGTGCCACCGTCGTGGCCGGAGATCTGAATCACATCGGCGTTGGCCTTGGCCACACCGGCGGCAATGGTGCCGATGCCGATCTCAGCCACCAGTTTCACGCTCACCTTGGCGGCGGGATGCACCTGGTGGAGGTCGTGGATCAGCTGGGCCAGATCCTCAATCGAATAGATGTCGTGGTGGGGTGGCGGCGAAATCAGCGCCACGCCAGCCTTGCTGTTGCGCAGCCAGGCGATGTAGGGATCCACCTTGGGGCCAGGCAGCTGGCCGCCCTCACCGGGCTTGGCCCCCTGGGCCACCTTGATCTCCAGCTGCCGGCCGCTGCGCAGATATTCGGGGGTCACCCCGAAACGGCCCGAGGCGATCTGCTTGATCGCCGAGCAGGCGGTGTCCCCGTTGCGAAGACCATTCAGGCTGGGCAGGGTCGGGGAGTGGCCATCGCCGTCCACATCGCTGAGCACCCCGAAGCGGGCCGGATCCTCACCGCCCTCGCCGCTGTTGCTCTTGCCGCCGATGCGGTTCATGGCGATGGCCAGCACCTCATGGGCCTCCCGCGAGAGGGCGCCGAGGCTCATGCCACCGGTGCAAAAACGGCTGCAGATGCTCTCCACACTCTCCACCTGATCCAACGGCAGGGCCGTGGCGGCTGGCTTGAGCTCCAGCAGGTCGCGCAGGGCCGTGACCGGCCGGTTTTCCAGCAGGGTCTTGTAGGTGGAGAAGTGGTCGTAGCCAGGGCCCGCCTTGACCGCTGCGTGCAGGGCCTTGGCCATCTCCGGGCTGTTGAGGTGGTACTCGCCGCCGGTGCGGTACTGCACGAAGCCCATGAACTCGAGCTTGGTGCGGTTCAGCTCGGGGAAGGCCTTGGCATGGAAGCTGAGGGTTTCGCTGGCCAGTTCAGCCAGGCTCAGGCCGGCCACCCGACTGGTGGTGCCCTTGAACGCCAGCTCGATCAGGTCGGCACCCAGGCCGATGGCCTCGAAGATCTGGGCACCGTGGTAGCTGGCCAGCAGCGAAATGCCGATCTTGGAGAGGATCTTGCGCAGGCCGTCTTCCAGGGCCTTGCGCACGTTGGCCTGGACCTGATCGGGCGTGAGAGCAGGCAACTTGCCGGTTTCAATCAGCTTCTGCACCCGGGGGTGGGCCAGCCAATGGCGGGTGGTTTCCCAGGTGAGCCAGGGGCACACGGCGCTGGCTCCATAGCCAATCAGGCAGGCCAGATGATGGGTGCTCCAGCACTGGGCGGTGTCCACCACCAGGGAAGCCTGCAGCCGCAGCCCCAGGTTGAGCAGGTGGTGGTGCACCGCACCCACCGCCAGCAGCGGCGGAATGGTGGTGGTGGTGGCCGCGATGCCGCCGCTGGGGCCGCCGCGATCACTGAGTACCAGGATCTGGGTGCCGGCGCGCACCGCCGCCTCGGCCTCGGCCTTGAGACGCTCCACGGCAGCCGCCAGGCCCCCAGGCCCATCGGTGATGGCCATCAGGGTGGAGAGCGTGATCGTGGGTAGGCCCTGCTGGGCCACCGCCGCCAGCTCCGCCTCGTTGAGGATCGGGCTGGCCAGGTGCAGCACCGCCGCCGAAGCCGCCTCGGGCTTCAAGGGAGACCCCCGCTTGCCCAGGTGCATCTCCAGGCTCATCACCAGCTTTTCCCGCAGCGGGTCGATCGGCGGGTTGGTGACCTGGGCGAAGCGCTGCTTGAAGTAGTCGTAGAGCAGGTGCGGTTTATCGGAAAGCACCGCCAGGGGAATGTCGTCGCCCATGCAGTAGGTGGGCTCCTTGGCCGCACCCGCCATGTCCTCGATCACCAGGTCGAAGTCTTCAGCCGTGAAGCCAAAAGCCGTCTGCTGCTGCAGCAGCTCCAGATCACCCAGCTGGCGCTCCTGGGTCCAGGGCTGGGGGTCCAGGTTGCGGCGATGTTCGGCCAACCAGGCGCCATAGGGGTGGCGGGCGGCCACCTCCTGCTTCACGTCCCAGTTGCGCAGCAGGCGGCCCTGCTCCAGGTCCACCGCCAGCATCTGGCCAGGCCCCAGACGACCCTTCTCAATGATGCGGCTCTCCTCGAGCTCCACCACGCCGGTTTCGCTGCCCATCACCACATAGCCGTCGCTGGTGATGCAGTAGCGGGCCGGGCGCAGGCCATTGCGATCCAGGGTGGCCCCAACGCTGCGGCCATCGGCGAACACCAGCAGGGCCGGACCATCCCAGGGCTCCTGGGTGCAGGCGGAATACTCGTAGAAGGCCTGGATCTCGGGCTTGCCCACCAGCTCGGGCTGGTCGCGGAAGGCCTCGGGCACCAGGGTGAGCAGGCTCTCGGTGATGGGCCGGCCACTGCGCACCAGCAGCTCCAGGGTGGCGTCGAGGTTGGCCGAATCACTGAAGGCGGCATTCACCACCGGCTTGAGCTCGGCGGCAGCCTCCCCCCACACCGCATCGAGATTGGCCTCGGAAGCCCGGGCCCAGTTGAGGTTGCCCAGCAGGGTGTTGATCTCACCGTTGTGACCCAGCAGCCGCATGGGCTGGGCCAGGGGCCAGCGGGGCAGGGTGTTGGTGCTGAAACGGCGGTGGTACACCGCAAAGCTCACGGCAAAGCGCTCGTCCCGCAGATCGCCATAGAAGGCAGAGAGCACCTCCGAGCGCACCATGCCCTTGTACACAACGGTGCGGCTGCTCAGGGAGGCGAAATAGAGATCGCCAGGGCCGGGGCCCCAGGCTTCACGCGCCCGGTCGCCGCAGCGGCGCCGCAGACGGAACAGCAGGGATTCGAGGGCATCTCCGGCCAGATCACCCGCCACCAGCCACTGCTCAATGGCGGGGGCAGTACCCAGGGCGAGGGGACCCAGCACTGCAGGGTTCAGCGGGACGGCGCGCCAACCCAGACTCCGCAGCCCCAGCTTGGTGGCCTCTTCGGCGCAGAAGGCCTTGGCCTGGTCGCGCTTGCTGGCATCGGCCGGCAGAAACACCATGCCCAGGCCGCGGGAGCTGCCCTGGGCGGCTGCCGCTTCGGGCCACACCGCGTCCAGATAGCTCCAGGGGATGCCACACAGCACCCCGGCGCCATCACCCGAGTCACCGTCGCCGCCGCAGCCACCGCGATGCTCCATGCAGTCGAGGCCGCGCAGGGCCTGTTGCAGCACCCAGTGGCTCGACACCCCCTTGAGGCTGGCCAGAAAGCCCACACCACAGGCGTCCTTCTCGCCCGCCACCGCCGCCGGAGCGGGGCTGTCGCAATGGGGCCAAACGGGGCGAGGGGATTGAGGCATAACCCGAGAAGGTCCGGCAGTTGATCTGACAGTTGATCCAGACGTTCTGCTGCTGCAGAACCCCCGCAGGGGGCCGCACCAACAGAACGTCCGATCCTAGGGATTCACACCCCCAAACCCCGGCACCACGCCAGCCACACACGGCTAGCGTTTGGCGCTGTCGGCTGGGCTGGCGATGGCTACTGCAGGTTCCCTCCGGCCCAGCCTGCTGCTGACCCCCTGCCTGCTGACCCTGCTGCTGCCGGCAACGGCCCTGGCCCTGGCTGTGCCACCACCGCCACAGCCACCGCCGCCGCCGCCTGCGCCCTCGTCAACGCCAAGCCCAACCCCCACCCAACAACCAAGGGGCCAAAAGCCAACCGGTCAAGCGCCAGCGGGCCTGGAGCGCCAGGGGAGCAGCCTCAGCATCAACGGCCGGGTCCAGAAAGCCCGCTGGCTGTGGGTTGGGCGTACCGGCGAAGCCCCCCAGCAACTCTGGATCCCCCTCGAGGTCCTCGAAAACCAGCTCGGTGTCACCAGCCGCAGCCTGAGCGACGGCTCCCTCGACCTCGAATGGTTTGGCCAGGGACTCAAAGTTCCGGCAGCTGCGCAGCGGAGCCTCGAGGACGAGGTGGCCATCGAGGTGGCCGGGCTGTTCCGAAACCTCGGCTTGACCCTGCGCCAGGAGGGCAGCCAGCTCAGCCTCAGCCTGGGCCGGCCCGAGCTGCTGCAGGTTCGCAGCGCCACCCCCGGCAACCTGCGGCGCGTCGTGCTCGACCTCAGCGGCCCTGCCCTGGTGGAGGGCGAGAGCGGGGGGCTGGTGCTGGATCTCAGCAGCCGCGACGACCAACAGACCCAACTCAAGGCCCTGGGCCTTGGGGGCCTGCAGACCCGCGGCAGGCTGCGACTCCAACCAGCAACGGGGAAGCTGACGCGGGCGTTCAGCCTGGGCGCTCCCCCGCGGCTGGTGATCGAGTGGCCGGCGGAAGGCCCTCCGCCCAGCGACGGCGGGCCCATCCCGATCGATCCGCGCGTGCAGGCCCTGCTCGGCAGGGAGATCCAATGGGACCGCCTGGTCCGTCAGGGGGTGCGAATCAACGCCGTACGGGTGGACCCCCGCACCGCCTCCCTGCAGCTCAGACCCCTGGCCAGGCCGGGGGGGATGGAAGGGCTCAGTTCGCTGGTGCAGCTCGCCAACCAACAGCAGGCCTGGGTGGCCATCAACGGTGGCTTCTTCAACCGGGTGCGGCGCCTGCCCCTGGGTGCCCTGAAAGCCAACGGCCGCTGGCTATCCGGGCCCATTCTCAACCGGGGCGTGGCGGCCTGGAGCGAGCGCAGCCTGCCCCGGTTCGGCCGCCTGCAACTGGTGGAGTCGGTCACGGGCCCCGATGGGCAGCGACTGCCGCTCAGCGCCCTCAACAGCGGTTATGTGCAGCGGGGCATCAGCCGTTACACCGCCGACTGGGGCCCCGCCTACAGGGCCCTGAGCGGGTCGGAAACGGGCCTGCTCCTGCGGGCGGGCCTGGTGAGCCAACGCCTCAGTTCGGACGCGCTGGAGGCCGGGGTGCCCCTGCGGGGCGATGACCAGTTGCTGGTGGGGCGGGGCGGCATGGCGTTGCCTTGGGAACCCGGCGACCGGCTGCAGCTCGACAGCCGGCCGAGCAACGACCTTGGCCTGGCCGCCCACGTGATTGGCGGTGGGCCCCTGTTGCTGCAGGAGGGGCGGATCGTGCTCAACGGAGCGGCGGAAAACTTCAGCGCCTCCTTCCTCAGCCAGGGGGCTCCCCGCACCGTGCTGGCCCGCGATGACCGCCAGGTGTGGCTGATCACCCTGGAGGGCACCCAGGACAGCGGCCCGTCCCTCGGGGAAACGGCCCTGCTGCTGCAACAGCTCGGGCTCAGCGATGCCCTGAACCTGGACGGCGGCAGCTCCACCGGACTGGTGCTCGGCGGCTCCCTGCAGGTGAAGGGTCGGGGCGTGGCCGGCTCCGTGCACAACGGCGTGGGACTGGTGCCCTGAGAGGGCTGCCAAAGTGGACTGCCGACCCACTCCCTCAGCTCGCCATGCCCAAGGGCCACAGCCTGCGCCTCACCGCAGCCGCAGCGGCCGAGCTGGGGCGACAGGCCGCCGTGGCGGGCACGCCCGGGATGATGCATCTCGACCTGCTGGACGGCAGCTGTGAACGCTGGGCCATTCGGCTCAGGCCGGGGCATCTGGCCGGTACGCCAATCGCCCGAGCGGATGGCATCACCTTGTATGCCCCCGCCGAACAGCTGGAGTTGCTGACCGGATTGAGCCTGGATTTCCGCGGTGACATCAGTGGCGGCGGCTTTCTGGTGCGGCCCGGCGACGGGGTCGTGAGCTGCGCCTGCGGCACGGCCTTCCGGCGCATCGCTGGGGGGCGTCAGGCGACCCAGTAAGGTGACGGATTGTCGAAATCGGTCGGACGTCCGACCAGTGTTCTCCGACCAGATCCCGGTCCTCGATGCCCACCATCCAGCAGCTCATCCGTACTGAGCGTCAGAGTCTTTCCCGTAAGACGAAGTCGCCCGCCCTGCGCGCCTGTCCCGAACGCAGGGGCGTGTGCACGCGTGTGTACACCTCCACCCCGAAGAAGCCGAACTCGGCGCTCCGCAAGGTGGCGCGGGTGCGGCTCACCTCGGGCTTTGAGGTCACCGCCTACATCCCCGGCATCGGCCATAACCTCCAGGAACACTCGGTGGTGCTGATCCGCGGTGGTCGGGTCAAGGACCTGCCTGGGGTCCGCTACCACATCATTCGGGGCACCCTGGACACCGCCGGCGTCAAGGATCGTCGTCAGTCCCGCTCCAAATACGGCGCCAAGACGCCCAAGAGCTGATTGAGCGGGGCCTTCGAGCCTGCTGAATCCCTCACTTTTTCCCTTCGTCCTTCCCGCTCCGGTCGACCATGTCTCGCCGCAATGCCGCCGAGAAGCGCCCCGTGCTTCCCGACCCCCAGTTCAACAGCCGTCTCGCCTCGATGATCGTGGCCCGGCTGATGAAGCACGGCAAAAAATCCACAGCCCAGCGGATCCTGTCGGATGCCTTCTCGCTGATCAATGAGCGCACGGGCTCCGACCCGCTGGAGCTGTTCGAAACGGCAGTTCGCAACGCCACCCCCCTGGTGGAAGTGCGCGCCCGCCGTGTCGGCGGTGCCACCTATCAGGTGCCCATGGAAGTGCGCCAGGAGCGCGGCACCGCCATGGCGCTGCGCTGGCTGGTCAACTTCTCCCGGGCCCGCAACGGCCGCAGCATGGCCCAGAAACTGGCCGGCGAACTGATGGATGCGGCCAACGAGGCCGGCAGTGCCGTCCGCAAGCGGGAAGAGACCCACAAGATGGCCGAAGCCAACAAGGCTTTCGCCCACTACCGCTACTGATTCACCAGCCAGCGGCTGAAGTCCAGGGCGACTTCAGCCCCTGCAGACCCAGTCTGTAGAGTGACGCCCTCGTTTTGTAGACCTCTCGGAGACCTCCCCCGTGGCCCGCGCCTTTCCACTGGAACGCGTCAGAAATATCGGTATCGCCGCTCACATTGATGCGGGCAAAACCACCACGACCGAACGGATTCTGTTCTATTCGGGTGTGGTGCACAAGATGGGCGAAGTCCACGATGGCGCCGCCGTCACCGACTGGATGGAACAGGAGCGTGAACGCGGCATCACCATCACCGCCGCTGCCATCTCCACCAGCTGGAAGGACAATCGGATCAACATCATCGACACCCCTGGGCACGTCGATTTCACGATCGAAGTGGAGCGCTCGATGCGAGTGCTCGACGGCGTGGTGGCCGTGTTCTGTGCCGTTGGTGGCGTTCAGCCCCAGTCCGAAACGGTCTGGCGCCAGGCTGATCGCTACAACGTGCCCCGGATCGTGTTCGTCAACAAGATGGACCGGACCGGTGCCAACTTCCTCAAGGTCTACGAGCAGATCAAAGATCGCCTCAAGGCCAATGCCGCCCCGATCCAACTGCCGATCGGCGCCGAAGGCGAGTTGAAGGGGATCATCGATCTGGTGCGCAACAAGGCGATCATCTACACGAACGATCTCGGCACCGACATCATCGAAGGGGAAATTCCCGACGACATGAAGGAAGAGGCCGCGAAATGGCGCCTCAAACTGATGGAATCGGTTGCCGAATCCGACGAAGATCTGATCGATCCCTTCCTGGAAAACGGCGAACTCACCGAAGAGCAACTGATCAAGGGCATCCGTAAAGCCACGATCCACCACGGCATGGTGCCGATGGTCTGCGGCTCCGCCTTCAAGAACAAAGGTGTGCAGCTGGTGCTCGACGCGGTCGTCGACTACCTGCCTGCTCCTGTCGACGTGCCACCGATCACCGGCCTGTTGCCCGATGGCACCGAGTCGAACCGCCCCTGCGACGACAGCGCTCCCTTCAGCGCCCTGGCCTTCAAAGTGATGGCCGACCCCTACGGCAAGCTCACCTTTGTGCGCATGTACTCCGGGGTGCTCAACAAGGGCAGCTACGTCCTGAACTCCACCAAGGACAAGAAGGAACGGATCTCCCGTCTGATCCTGCTCAAGGCCGACGACCGGGAGGAAGTGGACGAGCTGCGCGCCGGCGACCTGGGTGCGGTCCTGGGTCTGAAGGACACGACAACGGGCGATACCCTCTGCGTCGACTCCGACCCGATCATTCTCGAATCGCTCTACATCCCTGAGCCCGTCATCTCGGTGGCTGTCGAACCGAAGACCAAGGGCGACATGGAGAAGCTCTCCAAGGCTCTCCAGTCCCTCTCGGAAGAGGATCCCACCTTCCGGGTCTCCACGGATCCGGAAACCAGCCAGACGGTGATCGCCGGTATGGGCGAACTCCACCTGGAAATCCTGGTGGACCGGATGCTGCGCGAATTCAAGGTGGAAGCCAACATCGGCGCCCCCCAGGTGTCGTATCGCGAAACCATTCGCACCAGCTCCAAGGGCGAAGGCAAATTTGCCCGCCAAACCGGCGGCAAAGGCCAGTACGGCCACGTGGTGATCGAGATGGAGCCCGGCGAGCCGGGTTCAGGGTTCGAGTTCGTCAACAAGATCGTTGGCGGCATCGTTCCCAAGGAGTACATCGGCCCCGCCGAAGCCGGCATGAAGGAGACCTGCCAATCCGGCGTGATTGCGGGCTTCCCCATGATCGACGTCAGGGCGACCATGGTCGACGGCTCCTATCACGACGTCGACTCTTCGGAGATGGCGTTTAAGATCGCCGGATCCATGGCCTTCAAAGACGCCGTCAAGAAGTGCAATCCCGTGCTTCTTGAGCCAATGATGAAGGTGGAAGTCGAGATCCCCGAGGATTTCCTCGGATCGGTCATCGGCGACCTCTCATCCCGTCGTGGCCAGGTCGAAGGACAGTCCATTGACAATGGTCAGTCCAAAGTCCAGACGAAAGTGCCCCTGGCCGAGATGTTCGGCTACGCCACCCAGCTCCGATCCATGACCCAGGGTCGGGGTATCTTCTCGATGGAGTTCAGCCATTACGAGGAAGTTCCTCGCAATGTGGCTGAGGCCATCATCTCCAAGAATCAGGGCAATTCCTGATCTTTCCTTAACCCTCCAACCCCCCGATTCTTTCTACTCATGGCACGCGAGAAGTTCGAAAGGAACAAACCCCACGTCAACATCGGCACCATTGGCCACGTTGACCACGGCAAAACCACCCTGACGGCTGCCATCACCAACGTGCTGGCGTCCCAGGGCATGGCGAAAGCCCAGGCCTACGACGAAATCGATGGTGCTCCTGAAGAGAAAGAGCGGGGCATCACCATCAACACCGCCCACGTTGAGTACGAGACCGAGAAGCGCCACTACGCCCACGTGGACTGCCCCGGTCACGCGGACTACGTGAAGAACATGATCACCGGTGCCGCCCAGATGGACGGCGCCATCCTGGTGGTGGCCGCTACCGACGGCCCCATGGCCCAGACCAAGGAGCACATCCTGCTGGCCAAGCAGGTGGGCGTGCCTGCCCTGGTGGTGTTCCTGAACAAGAAGGACATGGTCGACGACGAGGAAATCCTCGAACTCGTCGAACTGGAAATGCGTGAGCTGCTCAGCAGCTACGACTTCCCCGGCGATGACATCCCCGTGGTGGCTGGCTCGGCCCTGAAGGCCCTCGAATTTATCCAAGCTGGCAACAAGGCCGAGCGCGGTGCCAATGAGTGGGTTGACAAGATCCTCGACCTGATGGACGCCGTCGACGAGTCGATTCCTGAGCCTGAGCGCGAAGTCGACAAGCCCTTCCTGATGGCCGTCGAAGACGTGTTCTCGATCACCGGTCGCGGCACCGTGGCCACCGGCCGGATCGAACGCGGCAAGGTGAAGGTGGGCGAAACCGTGCAGATCGTGGGCATCAAGGACACCCGCGAAACCACGGTCACCGGCGTCGAGATGTTCCGCAAGCTGCTCGAAGAGGGCCTGGCTGGCGACAACTGCGGACTCCTGCTGCGCGGTATCCAGAAGGAGGACATCGAGCGCGGCATGGTGCTGGTCAAGCCCGGCTCCATCACCCCCCACACCAAGTTTGAGGGTGAGGTGTACGTGCTCAAGAAGGAAGAAGGCGGCCGCCACACCCCCTTCTTTGCTGGCTACCGCCCGCAGTTCTACATCCGTACGACCGACGTGACGGGCCAGATCACGGCCTTCACCTCCGACGACGGTGCGAACGTGGAAATGGTGATGCCCGGTGACCGCATCAAGATGACCGGCGAGCTGATCTGCCCGGTGGCCATCGAGCAGGGCATGCGCTTCGCCATTCGCGAAGGCGGTCGCACCATCGGTGCCGGCGTGGTCTCCAAGATCATCGCCTGAGCCTGAGGTAGCGTCTTGGGGTGGGTCCTCGGGCCCACCCCTCGGCTCTTATCGACTCGCACCTCGACAACCCAGCTCCATCAGCCACCCGGGTGTCCCGCCCTGGGGCTTCCCGACGCCCGTTCTGACATGTCCACCGCCATCGCCCAGCAGAAGATCCGCATCCGCCTGAAGGCGTTCGACCGCCGCATGCTGGATCTCTCCTGCGAAAAAATCATTGAAACCGCCGATCACACCGCCGCAACGGCGATCGGTCCGATCCCCCTCCCCACCAAGCGCAAGATCTATTGCGTGCTGCGCTCGCCCCACGTGGACAAAGATTCCCGTGAGCATTTCGAAACCCGCACCCATCGCCGCATCATCGATATCTACAGCCCCTCGGCCAAGACGATCGATGCCCTGATGAAGCTGGATCTGCCCAGTGGTGTGGACATCGAAGTCAAGCTCTGATCGGCGCTCCAAAGCGCAGACATCGCGAGACGTCCCCTTTTGCCCCGGTCACGCCTGCGCGTGTCAGGGGCAATTTTTCTAGGATGACGCTGCTTCTCCTGAACTAGCCATGGGTGAGTTGGCCGTACGGGAGCTGCCCCTTTTCCCCCTGCCGGACGTGGTGCTCTTCCCCCAGGAAGTGCTACCGCTGCACATCTTTGAGCCCCGCTACAGGATGCTGCTGCGGACGGTGATGGCCGGCGACCAGCGCTTCGGAGTGGTGCGGTGGGATCCCCAAACCCAGGCGATGGCCTCGGTGGGCTGCTGCGCCGAAATCCTTCACTGCCAAACCCAGGACGACGACCGCAGCAACATCGTGACCATGGGTCAACAGCGCTTTCGCGTGCTCGAGATCGTGCGCGAAGCCCCCTTCCGGGTGGGTCTGGTGAGCTGGATAGAAGATGAACCCGAAGCCAGCCATGAGGAGCTCGAAGTTCTGGCCAGCGACGTTGGCCAGGCCCTGCGGGACGTGGTGGAACTCACCGGCAAACTGATTGGCAAGCCGGCCAGCCTGCCCAGCGATCTGCCCGACTTGCCCCGCGAACTGTCGTTCTGGATCGGCGCCCACTTGGGCGGGCCCGTGGCTGACCACCAGCAAGCCCTGCTTGAGATCACCGACACCAGCGAGCGCCTGCGGCAGGAATATGAGCTGCTGGATCAGACCCGCCGGCAGCTGGCAGCCCGCACCGTGCTCAAAGACACCTTCCAACCCCAGTAACGCCTTCCCGTCCCCGGCCCATGACGCTCCTTAGCTGGCCCCTGGCCGCCACCCTTGGGGCCGGGGCCCTGGCCTGTGCCGCGATCGGTCTGGGCACCGGGTTGTGGTTGAAGCGGCGGCGGCGCTACCAATCCGCCGACAGCGTCGCGCAGGCCTACGACCGCTGGACCAACGACCAGCTACTCGAACGCCTCTGGGGCGACCACATCCATCTGGGCTACTACCGCGATCGCGGGTTGGGACGGCCCCGCCACCAGGATTTCCGCGCGGCCAAGGCAACGTTCGTGCATGAGCTGGTGCGCTGGAGCGGCCTCGACCAGCTCCCCCCCGGCTCCACCGTGCTCGATGTGGGCTGCGGCATCGGCGGCAGCGCCCGCATCCTGGCCCGCGACTACGGCTTCCAGGTGCTGGGGATCAGCATCAGTCCCGCCCAGATCGCCCGGGCGACAGCCCTCACCCCAGCAGGCCTGAGCTGCCGCTTCGCCGTGATGGACGCCCTTGCCCTGGAGGTGGCCGACGCCAGCGTCGACGCCGTCTGGAGCGTGGAGGCCTGCCCCCACATGCCCGACAAGCAGCGCTATGCCGATGAGCTGCTGCGGGTGCTCAAGCCTGGCGGCCGGCTGACCGTGGCCGACTGGAACCGTCGCGATCCGGCCGATGGCGCCATGACGCGCCGGGAGGGCTGGGTGATGCGGCAGCTGCTGGAGCAGTGGGCCCACCCCGAATTCGCCAGCATCCGGGGGCTGCAGCGGCACCTCGAACACAGCGCCTACGGTTCCGGCCTGGCCATCGAGACAGGCGACTGGACCCGGGCCACCCTGCCCTCCTGGATCGACTCGATCGGCGAAGGGGTGCGCCGGCCCTGGGCCATTCTCGGCCTCGGGCCCGGAGCCGTGCTGCAGGGCCTACGCGAAACCCCCACGATCCTGCTGATGCACTGGGCCTTCGCCACCGGCCTGATGCAGTTCGGTGTGTTTCGCGGCCGCAAGCCTGAATCCGCCTGACGCTGGCCTAGGTCAGGTTGGTGAGCGGATAGGCCCCAAACAGGGCCAGGTGCTCGCAAAGGGGCTCCAACTGGGCCAGGGCCGCTTCGAGGGGCGCTGACCCCTCAGGCAGCTCCAGATCCACGAAGAAGATGTACTCGCCCATCTCCCGCTTGGATGGCCGCGACTCGATGCGGCTCATGTTGAGCCCGCGCTGGGCAAAGCAGCCCAGCGCCTCGAGCAGGGCCCCGGGCTGGTTGGAATGGAGCGAGAAGGCCACGCTGGCCATGGGCCCATGGGGAGAGCGGGGCCCCCGGCGCAACAGCAGAAACCGGGTGCAATTTCCGGCGACGTCATTGATCGGGTAGGCCAGCTCCTGCAGGCCGTGTTCCACCCCCGCCTGCCGGGATGCGATCGCAGCCCGAAACCGGCTACCGGCCACCATCCGGGCCGCATCGGCCGTGGAACTGGTGGGCAGCTGTAGCGCCTGGGGCAGGTGTTCAGAGAGCCATTGGCTGCACTGGGCCAGGGCCTGGGGATGGGAGAGCACCTCACTCACGGCCTCGATCGGCCCGCTGCCCAGCAGGGCATGGCGGATCGGCAACACCAGGGCCCGCGCCACGGTGAGATCGGGATGCTCCCAAAGGGCATCGAGGCAGGCGGTGACGCCTCCCTCAACGGAGTTTTCCACCGGCACCACCGCGGCATCACAGCGTCCCTGGGCCAGGGCCTGCACCACGGCGCGAATGCCGAGCTGGGGCACCAGCTCCGGGTGGGCGATGCCCTCCAGCTCGGCCAGGTGCCGGGTTGCCTGCTCGCCGTAGGTGCCGACCGGGCCGAGAAAGGCAAAACGCATCGCTTCCAGAAACTGAAGGGGAGTCGCCCGAGGGGGCCGATAGGATCATGCCGCGCCGGCCCACAGGCCATGCCCCTGGCCTTCAGCGCCAGTCAGCAACTGCAACTTGAGGTGAGCCACCAACCCGAACGGTTGGCCGCCTACCTGGACGATCAGGATCGGGTGGTCAAAGCCCTGCTCGACCCGAGCCAGCTCGAGGCCCTGGGCCAGGGGCGTTACCGCTACTCCGTGACCCATCTGCAGGTGTTCCAGCTGCAGATTCAGCCGGTGGTGGACCTGCGCACCAGCCTCGAGCCAGGACGCCTGGTGCTGGAAGCCACCGACTGCGAACTGGAGGGGCTCGGGCTGGTGGACGACTTCCAGCTCACCCTGGGCTCCTGGCTGGCGGCGGGACCCAGCGGGCTGGAGGGGGAAGCCACCCTGGCGGTGGAGGTGAGCCAGCCGCCCCTGCTGAAGCTGATCCCGGCCAAGGTGCTGGAGGCCACGGGCCGCTCGCTTTTGGCCGGCATCCTGCTGGGGATCAAGGGTCGGGTGGGCCAGCAGCTGCTCAGCGACTTTCAAACCTGGTGTCAGGAGCACTGAGCCTCAGCCGACCCAGAAAACTGCGGCGATGCAGGGGCGTGGGCCCCCAGGCCTCCAGGGCCGCACGATGCTGGGCCGTGCCATAACCGGCATGGCGCTCGAGGCCATAGCCCGGATAGCGCGCAGCCAGGGCCGTGATCAGCCCGTCTCGCGCCTGTTTGGCCAGCACACTGGCGGCCGCGATCGCCAGGCAGTGGCTGTCGCCGCGCACCAGGGTCACCTGCTCGCCATCCCAGCCCCGCAGCGGCAGCACCCCATCCACCAACACCAGCTCGGGCTGGCACGGCAGCTTCTGCAGGGCGCGGTGCATGGCCCGCTCAGTGGCCAGCCGGATGCCGTGGCGATCGATCTCCGAAGCCGCCGCCTGGCCCAGGGCCCAGGCCGATGCCAGCTGCTCAATCACCGGAACCAGCGCCGCCCGACGGCGAGCGGTGAGCTTTTTGCTGTCCGTGAGACCGAGCTGACGCAGGGGATCCAGGGCCGTGGCAGGCAACACGACCGCGCCGGCAAACACCGGACCGAACAGACACCCCCGGCCCACCTCATCCACCCCGGCACACACGGCCGGATCCCGGCCCTGCCAGGGATCCGGCGACACCAATCAGCTGGAGGCCGAAGAGCGGCGGCGGCGGCGGCGAGGTTCGCCGGCTTCATCCAGTTCGGGTTCCGCAAGGGCGACGGGTGTCACCGGAGCTGGGGTGTTGTCTGCGGTGGTTTTGGCGGAAGCGGTTTTCCCGGAGGCGGTTTTGGCAGCCCCCGTCTTGGCGCCGGAGGACCCTGCCGAGCTGCGGGTGCGCCCACGCCGGGCCGGCAGCTCCACCTCAGGAGGGGCAATGCTGACGGTGGTGGGCACTGACACCGTGACCACCGTTTCCGGCTCGCCCGGTTCGGGCAGCGGGGTGATCTCGACCGGTGCGGGCACCTCCCTCGCGGGCATCGGGGCCTCGGCATCAACGGCTTGGCCCTCGGCCGATCCGGAACCCCGGCCCCCCCGGCCACGGCGGCGACGGGAGCCGGAGGCGGCGAGCTGCTGACGGGCATCCTCCAGCACCTCCTCGGCATCCATGCCTGGACGCACCACCCGGACCACCACGTTGTCGCCGCTGGGGGGTTCTTCCAGCAGCAGGGCCGGATTGAGACCCATCCAACCAAACACCAGTTCCTGGTCGTCATCCATCGGCACGGCCACCAGCTCGTGATCGAAGCGGCGGGGGGCCGGCTCCGTGCTGGCACTGCCACTGCTGCGAGGGGCCTCGAAGGCCACGGGAGTATCGATGCTGTCGGCAAATGTGGGCGTCTCCGCCAGATCACTGCCGCCGCGGCCGCCTCGGCCACCACGACGCCGGCGGCCAGAGCCACCCTCCGCGGTGGCGGGGCTCAGCACCTCAGCCCGGGCCGACGCCGCCGAGCGCACCAGACCGGTGAGGGTGGCGAGAGGCTGGAGGGTGTCCTTGCCGGGCAAGACCGCCACATGGCCCAGACCACCACAGCTGGGGCAGGCGCGACCAAACAGCTCATAGATGTTCTGACCCTGGCGCTTGCGGGTGAGCTCCACCAGGCCCAGTTCCGTGAGCTGGGCGATCTGGGGCCGGGCTGCGTCATCGCGGACGGCCTGGGTGAAATGCTCCAGCACCTGCAGCTGATCGCGCCGCGACTCCATATCGATGAAGTCGATGATCACCACGCCACCGATATTGCGCAGCTTGAGCTGGCGGGCGATCTCCACGGCCGCTTCACAGTTGGTCCAGAGCACCGTCTCGCGGGAATTGGACGAGCGGGTGAACGAGCCCGAGTTGACGTCGATGACGGTGAGCGCCTCGGTGGGCTCAATGATCACGTAGCCACCGGAAGGCAGATCCACCCGCGGCTTGAGGGCATCCCGGATGGCTGCGTTGACCTTGAAGTGCTCCAGAATCTCCGCCGATTCGACGTGGGCCTCCACCAACACCGAAGTGTGGTCGGAGCCGAGGAAGGCGTTGGCCCGGGCCACCGCTTCAGGGGTGTCGACCACCACGCGGACCAGCTCAGGGCTGTAGAGATCGCGCAGGACGCGATGCACAAAGTCTTCATCGCGGTTGAGCAGCACCGGCGGACTGGCACTCTCAGCCGCGGTCTGAATGGCCTCCCACTGGCGCAGCAGGGTTTCGAGATCGTCGATCAGCAGCTCTTCGCTGACGCCCTCGGCCTCGGTGCGAATCAGCAGGCCCGCCCCAGGGGGCTTGATCAACACCCCGAGGGCCCGCAGGCGGTTGCGTTCGTTTTCGCCGTTGATCCGGCGGGAGATGTTGACACCCTGGCCCTGGGGCTGGAGCACCA
>NZ_JAGQBE010000020.1 GCF_024345475.1 Cyanobium sp. T1B-Tous | reverse complement strand
CCGACCTCGTGCAACACGCCCTGGAGGGCCCGGAGGTCAACCTGGATCAGGCGGCCGAGTTGCCCACCAAGGTGAAGCTCTATCCCCAGGACAAGTGGGCCTGGGGCTGGAACAACAGCTCCGAGGTTTGGAACGGTCGCTTGGCGATGGTGGGTTTTTCCGCTTTCCTGCTGGAGCTGATCAGCGGACGGGGACCGCTTCATGCGCTGGGCCTGCTTTAAGAGCTGGGGGCTGGTCGCACTGGCGGCCTTGCCGCTGTCCAGTTCCGCCGCCCTCGCCCAGAGCCGTTGGCAGATGGGCGTTTTTCCGGTCACCACCTTTCAGGCCTACACCAGTCACTTCGGCACCCGCACCGGGCCCTGGGGCCGGGTTGAGCCCCACTACGGTCTTGATATCGCCGCCCCCATGGGCTCGCCCATCCGGAACTGGTGGGCCGGGGTGGTGCAGGACGTGATCCATGACGGCGCCTGCGGCGTCGGCCTGGTGATCCGCTCCGGCAACTACGAGCACATCTATTGCCACCTCTCGGGCTCTGCCGCCGGTGGGATCTACAGCAGTGGCCCGGTACTGCTGCGCCAGGGCCAGCGCCTGCGGACTGGCCAACTGATCGGCCATGTGGGCATGAGCGGCCGCACGACCGGGCCCCATCTGCACTGGGGCATGCGCCATGACGGCCGCTGGCTGGATCCGGCCCAGATTCTGCGCGCCATGGCCGCCGGCCGGCGCCAACAAGCGGCCCGTGGCGCCGCGCCAAAAGCCCCACCGGCACCTAGGGTTGCCGTAGTCCGTTAACCAGCCAAGGTGATTGGCCTGTCTCAGCCGTGACGCTGACGCCCCTCACACCTGCGGCCCTGTCCGCTCCGGCCACCGCGAGTGGTGGCAGTTCTGCCGCTGACGGCACCGCACCCCAGCGGGTGAACGGTGGGTACGCCCTGATGGACGCGCTCCATCGCCATGGGGTGAAGCACATTTTTGGCTATCCCGGCGGGGCGATCCTGCCCATCTACGACGAGCTGCACAAGGCCGAGTCCCGGGGCTGGCTCAAGCACATCCTGGTGCGCCATGAGCAGGGCGGCACCCATGCGGCCGATGCCTACGCCCGGGCCACCGGCGAGGTGGGTGTGTGCTTCGGCACCTCAGGCCCCGGCGCCACCAACCTGGTGACGGGCATCGCCACGGCCCAGATGGATTCGGTGCCGATGGTGGTGATCACCGGTCAGGTGCCCCGGGCGTCGATCGGCACCGACGCCTTCCAGGAAACCGACATTTTCGGCATCACCCTGCCGATCGTGAAGCACTCCTGGGTGGTGCGCGATCCCCGCGACATCGGTCGGATCGTCGCCGAAGCCTTCCTGATTGCCGCCAGTGGGCGGCCTGGTCCGGTGTTGATCGACGTCCCCAAGGACGTGGGCCTGGAGGAATTCGACTACACCCCGGTGGCCCCCGGCACGGCCATTCCCGCCGGCTTCAAGCTGCCGGTCAGCCCGGATCCCGCTGCGGTGGCCGCCGCCCTGGCCCTGATCCGGCAGGCGCGGCGTCCGCTCCTCTACGTGGGCGGGGGCGCCATCAGCAGCGGCGCCCACGAGGCGGTCAAGCAGCTGGCGGAGCGGTTCCGGCTGCCCGTCACCACCACCTTGATGGGCAAAGGGGCCTTCGACGAGAAACACCCCCAGTCGGTGGGGATGCTCGGCATGCACGGCACCGCCTATGCCAATTTCGCCGTCACCGAATGCGATCTGTTGATCGCCACCGGTGCCCGCTTCGACGATCGGGTCACGGGCCGGCTGGATGGCTTCGCCCCCCGGGCCCAGGTGATCCACATCGATATCGATGCGGCTGAGATGGGCAAGACCCGCCTGCCGGACGTGGCGCTCGTGGCCGATGTGCAGGCTGCTCTGGCGGCCCTTCTGGCCGCGTCAGCCCAGGACAGCTCGGAGGGCCGCACCGAGGCCTGGTTGCAGCGCATCGAGACCTGGAAGCAGCACTATCCCCTCGTGGTGCCCGCACCGGAAGGCGACATCGCCCCTCAGGAGGTGGTGGTCGCCCTGCGGGAGCTGGCTCCGGACGCCTTTTACACCACCGATGTGGGGCAACACCAGATGTGGGCGGCCCAGTTCCTCCACAATGGCCCCCGCCGCTGGATCAGCTCGGCCGGCCTGGGCACCATGGGCTTCGGCATGCCCGCCGCCATGGGCGTGCAGACCGCCTTCCCTGGGGAGCAAGTGATCTGCGTCGCCGGCGACGCCAGCATCCTGATGAACATCCAGGAGCTCGGCACCCTCAGCCAGTACAACCTGCCCGTGAAGGTGGTGGTGCTCAACAACGGCTGGCAGGGCATGGTGCGCCAATGGCAGGAGAGCTTCTACGGCGAGCGCTACTCCGCCTCGGAGATGACCGGTGGCATGCCTGATTTCGCCGCCCTGGCCGAGGCGTTTGGGGTTCGGGGGGTGTGCATCGAGGAGCGATCCACCCTGCGCCAGCAGCTTCAGGAGGCCCTCGACCATCCCGGGCCCGCCTTCATTGATGTGAAGGTGCGCCGCAATGAAAACTGCTATCCGATGGTGCCGCCGGGAGCCAGCAATGCCCAGATGGTGGGCCTGCCCAGCCATCCGGAACTGGCCATCGACACCAGTCGCCATTGCCACGCCTGCGGCAGCACCACCGAAAGTGCCCATCTGTTCTGCCCCAGCTGTGGCGCCAAGCTTTGAGGTGGTTCGCCGGCTTCCTGGCCTTGATGTTGTTGTGGCCCGGCGTCGCCGCTGCCGCTGAAGTGCTGCAGGTGCGTGGGGCCACCCTGCTGCAGCTGGGCGATCAGAACCGCAGCTACACCGTTGAACTGGCCTGTATTGCGGTGCCTGAGGCGCAGCAGGATCGGGCCCTGGCCTGGTTGCGTCAGGCCGTGCCCCGACACAGCCGGGTCAACCTGCGTCCCATGGGCCAGGACCAGGGGGTGCTGCTGGCGCGTGTTCAGAAGATCGGCTCGGCTGACGACCTGGGCGCCGGCCTGATTGCTGCTGGCCTGGCCGAAACTGATCCCATAGCCCCCGGCGACTGTGCCAGGGTCGGCGCTTGATCCCCCTGTTTCCTGCGAGCCTGTGAGCCTGAACCGCACTGCCAAGGGCATCGTGCTGGTGCCCTCCCTATTGCTGGGGGGAGCCTTTCTGGCGGCGGGAGTCTGGAGTGACGGCCCCGCGGCCAGCAACAAGGGATTGGCGCTGACCCTCGGGGGCGTGCTGATGGCCGCGGGTCTGCTCGCCCAGCTGCTCCCCGAGAGTGCTCCTGAGAGCTCGGATCAGGACTGAAACCGATTGGCTTGGGCCGATTTGGATTGAGCCGTAACTCCCGATCGATCGCAGGGGCGGCTGATCGCGTGACTGCTCGAGCCGGTTACTTCTTCTGCTGTTGTTTGGCCTGGGCGGTGAACTGGGCGATCACCTCGTCGACAAATTTCTTGTCGTCGGCCGTGATTTTGGGATAGCAGCCCTGCTTCACCCGGCCGACAATCTGCACGATCGTGCCGTTGACGATCTGGGAGGCCTCCAGCTTTCCGGCTCCGGCGATCTGACCGCCGTGGGCTGCGGTCACCACGTAGGTGATGGCCTTGGCATTGGAGATGACGGCGTTCTGGACCGGCACCTTCTGCTCCACCGCCAGCTCACAGACGTTGACGGCGGCGGCCAGGGCCATGTCGTTCATCGTCTCGACGGAGGCGGGCTTGGCCGCCGCTGCAGCCGCGGCTCCGGACTGGGCCAGGGCTGGTGCACCCAGCAGCAGGGCTGTCGTGCCAACGGCGGAGGCTGCGATCCAGGCCAGGGGAGAACGGGACACGGAAATCGTTGGACGACGAACGGGCACGCCCCACTGTGGCACCCGATTCCGGTCCGCGATAGGGGGTGAGGGGCCGGCTGGGCGGGCTTCACAGTTGCCCCAACGGCGCCCAACGGCGCCAGAGTCGGGGTTGGCTGCCTTGGTCAGATGCTCTCTGCCGAAACCCTGGTGGTGCCCTTCGCTGCGGTGGGCATCGAGGCGATCGCTGATGTGGGGGGAAAGAACGCCTCCCTGGGCGAGATGATCCGCGAGCTCGGCGATCAGGGGGTGCGGGTGCCGGGCGGCTTCGCCACCACCGCCGCCGCCTACCGCCACCTGCTGCGCAGCAATGGCTTGATCGGTCCTCTCCAGGAGCTGCTGGGGGCCCTGGATGCGAACGATCTCGCGGCCCTACAGCATGCCGGCAAGGCTGCCCGCCATCTGCTGCTGGAGGCGGCCCTCCCCGCCGACCTCACCGATGCGATCCTGGAGGCCTATCGGCAGCTGGCTGCCCCTGACGGCACGTTGCCGGCGGTGGCCGTGCGCTCCAGCGCCACCGCCGAAGACCTCCCCGACGCCAGCTTTGCCGGCCAGCAGGAAACCTTCCTGCACATTGAGGGGGAGGAGGCCCTGCTGGCGGCCTGCCGGCGCTGTTACGCCTCGCTGTTCACCGACCGGGCGATCTCCTACCGCCAGCTGAACGGTTTCGATCACCTGGAGGTGGCCCTCTCGATCGGGGTGCAGCGCATGGTGCGCTCGGATCGGGCCTGCGCCGGCGTGATGTTCAGCATCGACACCGAAACCGGGTTCCGGGATGCGGTGCTGCTCACCGCCGCCTATGGCCTGGGCGAGAACGTGGTGCAGGGCGCCGTTAACCCCGATGAGGTGCTGATCTTCAAGCCCACCTTGGAGCAGGGCTTCGCGCCGATCCTCAGCAAGCGGCTGGGCAGCAAGGCGATCCGGATGGTGGTTGGCCCGGCGCAACGGGGAGATGGGGCGCCCGTACACAACGAGCCGGTGCCCCAGGCCGAGCGCGAGCGCTTTGCCCTCAGCGACGACGACTGCCTCATCCTGGCGCGCTGGGCCTGTCGGATTGAGCGCCACTACAGCGCCCGGCGCGGCACCCCCACGCCGATGGACATCGAGTGGGCGAAGGACGGCCTCACCGGAGAGCTGTTCATCCTCCAGGCCCGCCCTGAAACCGTGCAGTCGCGGCAGCAACAGGCGGTGCTGCGCAGCTGGCACCTGGCGCCCCACCAGGCCGACCTGCTGGTGAGCGGCCGCGCCATCGGCGCCTCCGTGAGCAGCGGCGTGGCCCGGGTGATCCGCCATCCCTCCGAAATCGAGCGCTTCGAGAGCGGCGATCTGCTGATCACCGAGCGCACCGATCCCGACTGGGAGCCGATCCTCAAGCGGGCCAGCGGCGTGGTGACTGACCAGGGGGGGCGGACCTGCCACGCGGCGATCATTGCCCGGGAGATGGGCATCACCGCCATCGTCGGCACCGGGGAGGCCACCCGCCGCATCCACGACGGCGATGCCATCACGATCAGCTGCTGCGAGGGCGATGTGGGCCGGGTCTACCGGGGCACGTTGCCGTTTTCGGTGACGGAGCAGGCCATCGGCGACCTGCCCGCCACCCGCACCCGGATCCTGATGAACGTGGGCAATCCGGAGGAGGCCTTCAACCTGGCCGCCATCCCCTGCGACGGGGTGGGCCTGGCCCGGCTGGAGTTCATCATCGCCAACCACATCAAGGTGCATCCGATGGCCCTGCTCCAGCCGGAGCGGGTGGCCGATGCGGGACAACGCCAGGAGATCCACCGGCTCACGGCGGGCCATCCCAGCCCGGCGGAGTACTACGTGGATCTGTTGGCCCAGGGCATGGCCCGCATCGCGGCGGCCTTCTACCCCAGGCCGGTGATCCTGCGCTTCTCCGATTTCAAGAGCAACGAATATGCCCGCCTCCTCGGCGGTGGCGCCTTCGAACCCAGCGAGGAAAATCCGATGATCGGCTGGCGGGGGGCGTCGCGTTACTACGCCGCCGCTTTCCGCGAGGCCTTTGCCCTGGAATGCCAGGCCTTCCGGCGGGTGCGCGACCACATGGGTCTCACCAACGTGATCCCGATGGTGCCCTTCTGCCGCACCCCGGAGGAGGGGGACCGGGTGCTGGCGGAAATGGCCCGCTCGGGCCTGGTGCGGGGCGAGAACGGCTTGGAGGTGTATGTGATGTGCGAGCTGCCCAGCAATGTGGTGGGGGCCGAGGCGTTTGCCGAGCGTTTCGATGGCTTTTCGATCGGCTCCAACGACCTCACCCAGCTCACCCTGGGCCTGGATCGGGATTCCGCGTTGGTGGCCGACCTGTTCGACGAGCGCCATCCCACCGTGAAGGCCATGATCCGGCTTGCGATCCAGACGGCCCACCGCTGCGGCCGCAAGATCGGCATCTGCGGCCAGGCCCCCAGCGACTATCCCGATTTCGCCCGCTTTCTGGTGGAGGAGGGCATCGATTCGATCAGCCTCAACCCCGATGCCCTGATCGCCACCCGCCTGGAGGTGGCCCGGATCGAAGCCAGCCTGGGCTGAGCGCCTCCCTGGCTTCGCCTATCCGATCCGGCGCAGCAGCGGGCCCTGGCTGGGGCGGATCTGGGCTGGCAGCTGCTGACTCCGGATGGGCTCCAGGGTGGCCATGTTGTAGGTGGTGTACACCGTGCGGCCCGCCGAGCTGCCATCGGTGGCCCCTTCGCCCTGGGGCCAGAAGGCGTCGATCAGGGTGAGGGTCTGCACCGGTGGTGTGCTGTCCTGCAGGCGCCGGCGTGGGCCGCTGCCCAGGGCACCGAGGTTCAACAGATCCAGCTGGCCCACCCGACCGGGGAAGTAGGCGTGGTGGTGTCCACTGATGTAGGCGTGGGCCCCGGTGCGTTCCAGCAGCTGGCGCAGGGCTTCGCTCTGCTGCAGCACGTCGCCGGGGCGGTCGCGGCCCTGGCCCACCGCCAGCAGGGGCAGGTGGCCCAGCACCAGCCGGAGCCGGGCCGAGCGGGCCTGCGGACTGCGCAGTTGTTGCTCTGCCCAGGCCACCTGCTCGGCGGGCACCGTGGCGGAGGAGGCGTCCCACACCAGCAGGAACAGGTCGTGCTGGCGCACGCTGTAGGCGAAGGGGAACCGGCTGGCATCCACGAACTTCAGGCCGAGGGCGTCCTGCTGCCCGCGCCAGTAACGCTCCGCCTCCTGGCGGTCGAGTTCGAAGGTGTAGCGGCCGCCGGAGCGGGCCGACGAGGCGTCGTGGTTGCCCATGGTGATGGCCACGGGCAGCCCGGCCCGCTCCAGGGGCGCGAGCAGTTGGCGGTGGAAGGAGGCCCACATCGCACTCAGGTGCACGCGGCTGAGGCCCAGCTTCTGGCCGGCCACCATGTCGCCGCCGCAGAGCACCAGGTCGGGTTTCCAGCTGGGGATCAGCTCCACGGCCCGCAGCACCTCCGGCAGGTAGCTGGTGGAGCCATAGCTGCTGTTGAGATCGCTGATGGCCACCAGACGCAGGTCGCCGCGGCGGGGCAGCTTGATTCCGGAGGCGCGGGATGGCCCTGGGGTGAGGGCCCAGGCTCCCAGCGCCAGGCCGGCCAGGCTGAGAAAGCTCCGGCGGCTGAGGGTGACTCCGAACCTCGGATCCATGGCAGGGGGGAGGGGCGCGGGCGAGGCCGCCTAACGGGCCAGTTTCCACAGCAGGGTGCCATGGGCCGTGGCCCGCAGCACACACATCACCGCCAGGGCAACGCAGAGGGGGCAGTGGGTGATCCCCATCGAACCGGCAGCGCAGCAACATCCACCCTGGCAGTCTCCGGCGATTTCCGGTTGGCTGACCCAGCGACTGCTGGAATAACGCCATGAAGTGGACCCATCGCCGGAAGGGCTCCGGCAGGAGTTGGCTGTGCTGCGGCTGAGCGAACTGAAGCTGCCCCTCGACCACAGCGAGGCCGACCTGGAGGCCGCGGTGTGCCGGCGGCTACGGCTGGAGCCCCACCAGCTGCAGGGCCTGCGGCTGGTCAAACGCAGCGTCGACGCCCGCAAGCCCCAGGCGATTGCGCTGGTTTACAGCCTGGATCTCGAGCTGGCCCTGGATGCCCGAGCTGAGGCACGCCTGCTCAAGCGCTTCGCCGGCGATCCCCATCTGCGGCCCAGCCCCGACACCACCTACCAACCGGTGGCGTCCGCCACGGGCTGTTCCCCGCGTCCGGTGGTGGTGGGGGCTGGTCCCTGTGGCTACTTTGCCGCCCTGCTCCTGGCCCAGATGGGGTTCCGCCCCCTGCTGCTGGAGCGCGGCAAGGCCATCCGAGAGCGCACCGCCGACACCTTCGGCTTCTGGAAGGGCACCCGGGTTTTTGATCCCGAATCCAATGCCCAGTTCGGCGAGGGCGGTGCCGGCACCTTCTCCGACGGCAAGCTCTACAGCCAGGTGAGCGAAGCCAAGCCCTACGTGCGCAAGGTGCTGGAGGAGTTGGTGGCGGCTGGGGCCAATCCCGAGATCCTCACCCTGCACCATCCCCATATCGGCACCTACAAGTTGGCCACGGTGGTGCGCGGCCTGCGCCAGCGCATTGAGGCCCTGGGCGGGGAGGTGCGGTTCGGCGCCCGGGTGGAGGGCTTGGAGCTGGCGGAGGAAGACCGCTCCGTGCAGGGCCTGTGGCTGGCTGGGGGGGAGAGGATCGCCGCCCGTCAGGTGGTGCTGGCCCTGGGCCACAGCGCCCGCGACAGCTTCGCCATGCTCAAGGCCAGCGGTGTGGCGATGCAGCCCAAGCCCTTTGCGGTGGGTCTGCGCATCGAACACCCCCAGAGCCTGATTGACCGGGCCCGCTGGGGAGAGGCCGCGGGCCATCCCCGGCTGGGGCCGGCCGAGTACAAGTTGGTGCACCACTGCAAAGACCCGGCCACCGCGGGGCGCAGCGTCTACAGCTTCTGCATGTGTCCGGGGGGGCTGGTGGTGGGCGCCACCTCCGAGGAGGGACACGTGGTGACCAATGGCATGAGTCAGCACACCCGCAATGAGCGCAACGCCAACAGCGGCATCGTCGTGACCGTGGAACTGGCAGATCTGCTGCCCTACGGCGAGGGACCGGAAGATCCGCTGGCCGGCGTGGCCTTCCAGCGCCATTGGGAAGCGCGGGCCTTTGTCGCTGGCGGATCCAGTTATCGGGCGCCGGCCCAACGGGTGGGGGATTTTCTGGCCCACCGGCCCAGCCTGACGGCGGCCCAGGGCGTGGAGCCCTCCTACCAGCCAGGGGTGCAGTTCGGGGCCCTGGACGATTGCTTGCCGGAGTTTGTGCTGACGGCAATGCGCGAAGCGCTGCCGGCCTTTGCGCGCCGCATCCCCGGTTTTCTGATGCACGACGCGTTGCTCACGGGCGTGGAAACCCGCACCTCATCGCCCGTGCGCCTGCCCAGAGATGGCACAACCATGGAGTGCTGCAACACCCCAGGGTTGTATCCGGCCGGGGAGGGGGCCGGTTATGCCGGAGGGATCCTGTCGGCGGCGATCGATGGCATCAAGGTCGCCGAGCAGGTGGCCCTGGCGATCACTCCTCCTCGTCTTCAGCCCCCAGGGGCACCAGACGGATCTGCTTGCGACCCAGCTTGATTTCAAATTCATCGCCGGGCTTGAGGTCGAGCATGGCGGTGTAGGCCTTGCCCACCATCAGGTTGCCGTTGAATTGCACCTTGGTGTTGAAGCTGAGCTTGCGGCCGCCTTTGCCCGTTTTAGCCGTGCTGCCGAAATCCACGCCTTTGGCGTTGAGCAGGGCCTCATAGAAGGCCGTGAAATTGAGCCGCTCTGAGCCGTCTTTTTTGTGTGAGACATAGCCGCAAGCTCTCACGAGATCGGACTTGCTCACATCCCCGAGTTCCTTGACCTTCGCGAGGAGGTCAGCGCCAGTGAGCATGGATGACATTTATGCAACATCCGCATTATTGCGCAGTGCAGGGTCCCGCTGCAAGCAAGGGGGCGGGAATTCGATGCGATGACGGATCGCATTGCAGCAAGTTCGTGTCCCTAGGCCGTATCAAGGCCAAGGGACAGCCCAGTCCTCAAGCCTGGGACACGATGCCGCTCCATTGCACGGCCTTCACCTGATCACGTCGCCAAGAGTGAAAAAGCAGCGACTCCTCGGCGGTGCAGAGCGGGCAGGTCGCGATGCGATCCGTCCCGAGCCCCAGGAGCTCCAGCTGGCGCCTGGCCGCGGCACGGATGTCCAGGCGGTCCCGATCGGGATCCGGATCATCCTGGAGTGCCCCACAGAGGCGTAGGTCCTCCAGCAGGGCGGGCAGGTGGCCTGGATCGGCGCTGGGCGCCAGGGAGCACGCCACCTCCTCGCTCACGGGACGCTCCACTTGGTAGCGGGATCCACCGATGGCTGGGCCCAGGGCCACGAGCAGGTCGGCCCGGCGACTGCCGCTGGCTTCCAGTTGCTGAACGGCGGCGCCCAGAATGCCGCCGGCCACCCCGCGCCAGCCCGCATGGCAGGCCGCGACGCGGCCGCTCACCGGATCGGCGACCAGCACCGGGGTGCAGTCGGCGCCGCAGGCCCAGAGGCTCTGCCCCCCCCCATCGCTCACGAGGCCATCCGCTTCTGGCCAGGGCTCGGCCGTGGCCTGGCTGGCTGGCAGCACCCGGGCGCTGTGCACCTGGCGCAGGCGGTGGACGCTGATCCCTGCGCTCACGTAGCCCGCCAACACGTCCGGTCCCCGCCCCTGCCATTGGCGGGTGAAAAACCCATGTTCAAACGCCTGCAGCAGATCGCATTGCAGGTAGTAGCCGCCGTAGGTGCCCACCCAGGTCCAGCCAGGCAGGCTGTTGAAGTCCCGGTCGGGCCGGTCAAAGGGCGGATCGAGCGCTTCGGCCATGGGTCGGGATGGGGGCGCCTGGGTTCAGGCGTCAGGGAGGTCGCGCAGCAGCCAGAACCCCTCGAAGCGCTGGTCGTCTTCGCGGGCTTGGACGGCCAGGAATTGCAGGCCTCCAGCCTGCTGGCGGGCTGCGGCAAAGGCGGCTGCCGCGGCTTCGGCCTCATCGGCGGGCAGATCGCTCAGCAGCCAGCGGTCTTCCAGGCCGGCTTCCAGCACCAGCTGTTGGCCGCTGATCTCGAGGCGCACGGGCTCGAGCCCCGCCAGCCAGCCCGCCAGGGCCAGGGCACGGGCCGAGCTGAACAGACGAATCCCGAGTACCGGCACCTGGGGAGGCAGGCCCGCCGGCAGCGGCACCAGGCCGGCAAAGCCCGACTCCCAGTCCGCCGCCCCTGCCAAGGCCTCGAGGGGCAGGGTGGCCCAGGCCCAGCTTTCGCCCCGGGCCGCCTCCGGCAGGGGCACGGCGATGGGGCGGATCGGTTGGGGCGGGGGTGCCAGGGGGCCGGCCAGGTAGCCAGGCTCCTGGGGGTACACCTCCCGCTCCCGCTCCTGCAGCCAGCTCACCAGGGCGTAGGTGCGGCGGCTGGGAACCAGTTCCAAGCCCAGCCCCTCAGCAGCCCGCTGCACCATGGTGCGCATCGAGGCGCGCCAGCAGCGCAGGCGCCGTGGAGGCCCGAAGCCCTGCCCAGCGGCGGCCTCCAGGGCTTGCTCCAGCGCCTCCCGCAGCCAGATGGAATTGACGCTTGAGGCCGGGCAGGGCATCACCCAGCGAAAGGAGGGGCCCGAGCCCTCGCCACTGGCCTCCACCTGGGGGGTGGAGCAGATCAGCAGTTCCCAGCGCTTCTTGCCGTCGGGCTCGAGAATCGGCCGGGAGTAGTAGTCCAGCTCCCAGTCCGGGGCGGTGGTGAGGGTCACTTCGGCAGCAGGGGCCTCGCTCATCCCGCCCCTTGTTCCTGTTGGCGCAGCACGGAGCGGGCCCGGTTGGCCCGGTCGGCGGCTTCGGCCATCACCTTGTCGCGATCGATCAGCAGTTCGCCGGGCTGGCCCTCGAGCAGGGCCGTGTTGAGGGCGATGCGGCCCCGGCCTGGATCCAGCTCGGTGATCAGGGCCTGCACCCGATCCCCCTGGCCGAACACCTCGCGCAGATCGCGCAGTTGGCCGCCGGTGATCGCGGACTGGTGGAGCAGGCCGCTGACGCCGCCCAGATCGATGAACAGGCCATAGGGCTTGATCGACACCACCTGCCCCTCCACCAGCTGGCCCACCTCCAGGTTCTGGAACAGGGCGGCGGTGGCGGCTTTCTTTTCGGAGAGCACCAGCTTGCGGGTCTCCGGGTTCACCTCCAGGAAAGCGGCGCCGAGGGTCTTGCCCACCAGGGCCTCGTGGTTTTCGCCGTCTTGCAGCTGGGAGCGGGGAATGAAGCCGCGCAGCCCTTCCAGATCGCAGGTGATGCCGCCTCGGTTGAAGCCATTCACCTTCACCTGCACCACCTTGCCCTCCTTCTCCAGCTGCCGCACCTTCTCCCAGCTTTGGCGCAGGGCCAGGGCGCGGGCGCTGATGGTGACCATGCCGTCGGCGTTCTGCTCGCGGGTCACCAGCACTTCCACCTCCAGGCCCTTGGGGAAGCGCTCCTTGAGGTTGGTGATCACCCCGAGGCCGCATTCCTTCTTGGGCATGAAGCCTGGGGCCTTGCCGCCGATGTCGACATAAATGCCGTCGCTCTCCAGGCCAATCACCGTGCCCCGCACCACTTCGCCGGTGGTGCCATGGGGTTCGTGGTCGTCCAGGGCGGCCAGGAAGGCCTCCTCATCAAAATCAAAATCGTCGACGCTGCGCGCCGGCGTTGCCACGGCCTGGGCTGCCGCGGGGGTGACGGTCTTGGCCGGGCGCTGGCGGCCGGGGTCCGGTCCCAGCAGGTCGGCCATGGTGAGGCCCTCCATGGACCCCATGTCGAACAGCTCGTCGTCGCTCCGCTCAGGGGTGCGTGCGGAGGTGCGAACCGGCGCCGCCGGGGCTGGGCTGGGTGCCTGGGGGGCCGAGGCCGCCACGGGAGGCTCGGCCGACTCGGCGGGGGGAGCCGGGGTGGGCTCGTCCTTGCGGATCATCAGCACCTGGGGAGGCTTGCGCAGGGGCGCCACCGGCTGGGGCCTGGCGGCACCGGGGGGCACGGGCCGGGAGGACGCAGACGAGGGCGGTTGGCTGCCGGTACCGGCCATCTCCACTGGGGGCTGAGAGCTCCACACTGTAGGGATCAGTTCTGACGTGATGGAGCATTCGCGCCACCTGCAGCAGCTGGCCTGGCCCCAGGTCGAGCAGCTCGCGGCCCGACCCGGCAGCACGGTGGTCTGGCCCTGGGGGGCGGTGGAGCAGCACGGGCCCCACCTGCCCCTGGGCACCGACGCGCTCTTTGCCGAACGGGTGCTGGATGCGGTGTTGGCCCGCCTGGATGGGGCGTTGCCGGTGCTGCGGCTGCCGCTTCAGAGCATCGGCTTCTCCCCCGAACACCGCGGTTTCAGCGGCACCCTCAGCCTTCCCCCCCAGCTGCTGATCAGCCAGCTGGTGGCCGTGGGGCACGAGCTGGCTGCCGCGGGCTTTCAGCGCCTCGTGCTGTTCAACGCCCATGGGGGCCAGATCGCGCTGTTGCAGACGGCGGCACGCCAGCTCCGCTCCGAGCGCCCGGAGCTGGCCGTGCTGCCCTGCTTCCTCTGGAGCGGCCCTGAGGGTGTCGCCGCCCTGATCCCGGAGCCGGAGCGTTCCGCTGGGCTCCATGCCGGTCTGGCGGAAACGAGCCTGATGCTGCATCTGGCCCCCGAGCTGGTGGGCCCGGATCGCCCCCGCGATGGCGATCGGGGCGGCCCCATCCCCCCGGGGTGGAGCCTGGAGGGGCAAGCCCCTTTGGCGTGGCTCACCCAGGACCTCAGCGCTTCCGGGGTGATCGGCGATGCCGGCGGCGCGTCGGCGGCCCTCGGTGCCCAGTTGTTTGAGCGGTTGGTGGAGGGCTGGCGCCAGCGGCTGGACGCCCTGCTGCGCAGTTCGTGGCCGGGTTCTGACCGGGTGCCAGGCCACCGGCCAGATCCCAGCTGAGGGTGGTTACAGTCAAGGGATCTGTTCCGATCGCGCGGTAGCCATGGCCACCCTTGCTTCTCCAGCCGTGTCCGAGGCCTTTGCCGCCGACCAACTGCCCGACTTCAGCACCGACTCCTACAAGGACGCTTACAGCCGCATCAACGCCATCGTGATCGAGGGCGAGCAGGAGGCGCACGACAACTACATCTCCATCGGCAGCCTGCTTCCCGACCAAGCCGAAGAGCTCGCCAAGTTGGCCCGCATGGAGCTGAAGCACATGAAGGGCTTCACGGCTTGCGCCAACAATCTCGGCGTGACAGCCGACATGCCCTTCGCCAAGGAATTTTTCGCCCCCCTGCACGGCAACTTCCAGAAGGCCCTCGCCGAGGGCAAGGTGACCACCTGCCTGTTGATTCAGGCCATCCTGATTGAGGCCTTTGCCATTTCGGCCTACCACATCTATATCCCTGTCGCCGATCCCTTCGCCCGCAAGATCACCGAGGGCGTGGTCAAGGATGAATACACCCACCTCAACTACGGCCAGGAGTGGCTCAAGGCCAACCTGGACACCTGCCGTGAGGAGCTGGAGCAGGCCAACCGCGACAACCTGCCCCTGGTGCGCAAAATGCTCGAGCAGGTGGCCGGTGATGCGGCCGTGCTGCACATGGACCAGGAAGATCTGATGGCCGATTTCCTCACCTCGTACCAGGAGGCGCTGATGGAAGTGGGACTCACCTCCCGGGAGATCGCCAAGATGGCCGCAGCCGCCCTGGTGGGTTGAGGATTGGCCAGAGCAGACGTGGCAGGATGTAGCGTCCGCGACATCCTCTGGGGTTGCCCATGTTCGGCCTGATCGGTCACTCCACGAGCTTTGAGGAGGCCCGCGCCAAGGCCCGCACCCTCGGGTTCGAGGAGTTCGCTGACGGCGACCTGGATGTGTGGTGCAGCGCCCCTCCCCAGCTGGTGGAGCGTCTTCAGGTGACGAGCGCCACGGGCAAGACGATCGATGGGGCCTACATCGATTCCTGTTTTGTGCCGGAGATGCTCAGCCGGTTCAAAACGGCCCGGCGCAAGGTGCTCAGCGCCATGGAGCTGGCCCAGAAAAATGGCATCGACATCACGGCCCTTGGGGGCTTCACCTCGATCATTTTTGAGAATTTCAACCTGCTCAAGGAGCAGCAGATCCGCTCCACCACCCTTGAGTGGGAGCGTTTCACCACGGGTAACACCCACACCGCCTGGGTGATTTGTCGTCAGGTGGAAACGAATGCACCCCGGCTCGGCATCGACCTGGCCCAGGCCCGTGTGGCGGTGGTGGGAGCCACCGGTGACATTGGCAGTGCGGTGTGCCGCTGGCTGAGTCAGCGCACCGGCGTGAAGGAGCTGTTGCTGGTGGCCCGCCAGCCCCAACCGCTGCTGGATCTGCAACAGGAGCTGGGCGGTGGGCGCATCCTCAGCCTGGACGAAGCCCTGCCGGAGGCCGATGTGGTGGTGTGGGTGGCCAGCCTGCCCCAGACCCTGAGCATCGACGCCGAGAACCTCAAGTCGCCCTGTCTGATGATCGATGGCGGCTATCCCAAAAACCTCGACTCCAAGGCCAATGGGGAGGGAATCCATGTGCTGAAAGGAGGAATTGTTGAGTTCTTCAGCGACATCACCTGGCAGATGATGGAAATGGCTGAGATGGACAACCCCAAGCGTCAGATGTTTGCCTGCTTTGCTGAGGCCATCCTGCTTGAGTTTGAAGGGATCCACACCAACTTCAGCTGGGGTCGAAACAACATCACCCTCGAGAAAATGGACTTGATTGGTGCGGCGTCCCAGCGCCATGGTTTCCACACCCTCGGCCTCACCCTGCCTTCCGATCCCGCCCCGGCCGACCACACCCAGCCAGCCCTCACCCCGGCCTGACCCCGCCAACCCCTTTCGGGTTGCTTTCCCCTTCCCCCTCCCGACATCCCCGCCATGGCCCGTCGCGCCCTGCTGGAGTTCGAAAAACCACTGGTTGAGCTCGAGGAGCAGATCGAGCAAATCCGCCAGCTGGCGCGGGATTCAGAGGTGGATGTGAGCCAGCAGCTGCTGCAGCTCGAAACCCTGGCCACCCGCCGCCGCAAGGACATTTTCGATGCCCTGACGCCCTCCCAGAAAATCCAGGTGGCCCGCCATCCCCAGCGGCCCAGCACCCTGGATTACATCCAGGTGATCACCGACGAGTGGCTGGAGCTGCATGGCGATCGGCGCGGCAGTGACGACCGGGCGCTGGTGGGTGGCGTGGGCCGCATCGGCGATCAGGGGGTGGTGCTGCTCGGCCATCAGAAGGGGCGCGATACCAAGGAGAACGTGGCCCGCAACTTCGGCATGGCCTCGCCCGGGGGCTACCGCAAGGCGATGCGGCTGATGGAGCACGCCGATCGGTTTCGCCTGCCGATCCTGAGCTTCATTGATACCCCTGGCGCCTATGCCGGGGTGCTGGCGGAGGAGCAGGGCCAGGGGGAGGCGATTGCCGTCAATCTGCGCGAGATGTTCCGCCTGCGGGTGCCCATCTTGGCCACCGTGATCGGGGAGGGTGGCTCCGGTGGCGCCCTGGGGATCGGCGTGGCCGACCGCCTGCTGATGTTCGAGCACAGCGTCTACACCGTGGCCAGCCCGGAGGCCTGCGCTTCGATTCTCTGGCGGGATGCCGGCAAGGCGTCCATCGCGGCGGAGGCCCTCAAGATCACTGGCCCGGATCTGCTCAAGCTGGGCATCGTCGATCGGGTGCTTCCGGAACCCTCCGGCGGCAACCACTGGGCGCCGCTGCAGGCGGCGGAAACCCTCAAAACCGCCCTGCTGGAGCAACTCGCCGAGCTCCAGCTCCTCAGCGAGCAGCAGCTGATCGACCAGCGCTATGCCAAGTTTCGGCGCATGGGTCGCTATCTCGAGAGTGAGGCCCAGGACCCGTCTCGCAGTTCGTAGGCCCGCACCTTGCCTGACCCCACTCCTGTCGCGCTGATCTCCGGGGCTTCCCGGGGCATCGGCGCTGCTGCTGCCCGATGCTTTGCCGCCGCCGGCTACGACCTGCTGCTGCTGGCCCGCTCGGCGGCGGACCTGGCTGCCCTCGCCGCTGAGCTGGCCCCGCTGGGCCGTCGCGTCGAGACCCTGGCCCTCGATCTGGCCGATCCCGCCGCCATTGGGCCGGGCCTGGACCAGCTCTGTGGTCGGGGACTCACCCCCTCGGTGGTGATCAACAATGCGGGCATGGCCTACACGGGCTCCCTGGCGGAGATGCCATTGGAGCAGTGGCAGCGGCTGATGCAGCTCAACTTGACCGCCGTCTTCCAGGTCTGCCAGGCCCTACTGCCGCGGTTGCGGGCCACGGGGGGCGGTCACATCATCAACGTGAGCAGCCATGCCGCCCATCACGCCTTTCCCGACTGGGGCGCCTACTGCGTCAGCAAGGCCGCCCTGGGCTCCCTGGGGCGCTGCCTGGCGGCGGAGGAACGGTCCCATGGGATACGGGTCAGCACGCTCACCCTGGGTGCGGTGAATACGCCACTCTGGGAGAGCGAAACCGTCCACAGCTCCTTCGATCGCCGTGCCATGCTTGAGGCCGAGCGGGCGGCCGAAGCCCTGCTGTATCTGGCCCAACAGCCCGCCACTCTGGTGGTGGAAGACCTCACCCTGATGCCGGCCGCCGGCGTGTTCTGAGCCCCTTCATGACCTCCACCCTGCCGTCCAGCCTTCCCTCCCGTGCCAGTGCTCCGGATGCGGCGCCCTTGCCGGTGAGCCTGCGGATCCGCGAGCGCCTCGATGCAGCCGGCGTGGCCTACCTCGCCAACGACAACATCTCAGCCCACCTCAAGGATGGTGAGCTGGATCAGCTGGAAATCGAAGTGGCGGGCAAGGTGCGTGAGCTGCTGCGCAGCTTGGTGATCGATATCGACAAAGATCACAACACCGAAGAAACCGCCGAGCGGGTTGCTCGGATGTATCTCCATGAGGTGTTCAAAGGTCGTTATCACGAGCAGCCCAAGATCGCCAGTTTCCCCAACGTCAAAAAGCTCGACGAGATCTATACGGTCGGACCGATTTCCGTTCGCTCAGCCTGTTCCCATCACTTGGTGCCGATTCTCGGCAATTGCTGGATCGGGATCAAGCCTGGCGACCGGGTGATTGGCCTGTCCAAATTCTCCCGCGTTGCCGACTGGGTGTTCTCCCGTCCCCACATCCAGGAAGAGGCGGTGATGATCCTGGCTGATGAGATTGAGCGCCTCTGCGAGCCCCAGGGGCTGGCGATTCTGGTCAAAGCCCAGCACTACTGCATGAAGTGGCGCGGTGTGAAGGAGCCCCAAACCAGCATGGTCAACTCGGTGGTACGCGGTGATTTCCGGGTCGACCCGAGCCTCAAAGCGGAGTTCTTTGAGCTGGTGAAGCAACAGGAATCCATGTTGTCCACCTGATCCCTCAGGGCGACGGCCGCACCGGACCCACCACTGGGGAGGCCTGGCGATTCGCGCCGCCACCGGGGACCGTCACGGCCACCACCACCATCACCTGGGCTGAGATGTCCTCCGGCTGCAGCACGTAGGTGGGGCCTGAGGCCCCTGTGATCAACAGCCACTGCGAGGCTCCCGGTGTGCGCCGGTACCAGTGGAAGGCCTGGGGTGGCAGGGCGGCCAGCGCGTCGGCCACCGCCGTGGCCTGCAGAAGCTGGCCCTGGACTGCCGCACCCTGGAGTTCCAGTTGCTGCAACCCGTCGATCTGCTGCTGGACGGCGCTTTCCTGTTGCAGGTCGGTGGAGATCTGCTGGCGCAGGGCCCGGATCTGGCTTTGGGGATCGGCGCTCACCCCCGGGACGCAGGAGAGCTGACCGTCCACCAGCTGGCAGCCCACCAGGTCCTGGGCCTGCAGGGGCGTCACCGGGCCCGCCAGGGTGCTGGCCGCCATCAGGCTGAGCAGCAGGGCCTGGTGGAGGGTGGTGGTGGGACGGGGCATCGGCCGGGGAATCGGGAATGGGTTCCCCGATCCTGACCCCAATCGCGCCCCTCAACCAGCGGCCGGTCCTGAAACCTGCTGAATCGCTGCCACCAGCGCGGCCACCTGGGCCAGGTCCTTCTCCCCCGGCGAGCGCTCCACGCCGCTGGAGGCATCGAGGCCCGTGGGCCTGAGCCGAGCCAGCACGGGCTGCACCCGATCGGCGCGCATGCCCCCGGCCAGCCACCAGGGGAGTGGGGGTGCAAAACCCTCCAGCCACTCAATCGGGATGCGATGGCCCGATCCGCCCAGCTGGTCCGGCACCCAGGCATCCAGCAGCAGGGCGTCCACCACGCTGGCGTAGTCGGCAGCCCGTTCCAGATCGGCTGCTGTGCGGATGCGCAGGGCCTTCCACAGCTCACAGCCGAGTTGCTGGCGCAGGTGTTGGCAGCGCTCCGGCGTCTCCGCGCCATGCAGCTGCACCACCGTGTGGCCATGGCCTGCCTCCAGCTCGGCCAGCTGGCGGTCGTCGGGATCGGCCACCACCAGCACCCCCCGGCAGGAGGGGGCTGCCGCCTGCACGGCTCCAAACAGCATCGGCCGCAGCCCCGCCTCCAGAAACCTCGGCGTGCCCTCCACCCCGATCACGCCGATCGCATCCACTCCCAGGCGGGCAACGGCGGCGGCCTGATCGGCACTTCGCAAGCCGCAGATCTTGAGCAGGGGGGGCGTCATGGGGGAGGGGCGCCGGCGGGCATACCTTTCTAGGATTAGCGCTCTGACGCCCTGGGGGGCCGTGGGGGAAGGCTGGCAACTGTTCAAGATCCGCGGCATTCCCCTGCGCATCCATCCCAGCTGGTTCGTGATCCTGGCGCTGGCCACGGCCGCCTTCCAGCAGCACTACAGCCTTAGCCTTAAGGATCCGGTCAGCGCGACGGTGCTGTGGGGGCTGGGCCTGGCCACGGCGGTGCTGCTGTTTGTCTCCGTCCTGCTGCACGAGTTGGGCCACTCGCTGGTGGCCCTGGCCCAGGGGGTGCAGGTGCGCAGCATCACGTTGTTTCTGCTGGGCGGCGTGGCCAGTGTGGAGCGGGAATGCAGCACCGCCCGGGGTGCCTTGATGGTGGCGGCCGCGGGCCCGGCGGTGAGCCTGGTGCTGGGCATCGGATTGCTTGCGGGCACCCACGGGGCCTCCCACCTGTCGCCGTTGCTCGGCGCGATGGTGTATCAGCTGGGCAGCCTCAACCTGGTGCTGGGGCTGTTCAATCTTTTGCCAGGCCTGCCTTTGGATGGCGGCTTGATCGTTAAGGCCCTCGTTTGGCAGGTCAGCGGCAGTCAGCGGCGGGGGGTGGAGGTGGCCAATGGCTGCGGTCGCTTCCTCGCGCTGATGGCCATTGGCCTGGGGGCCGTGTTGCTGTTGCGGGGAGCGGGCCTGGGGGGAGCCTGGTTGATGTTGCTGGGCTGGTTTGGCCTCGGGGCGTCCCGAAACCAGCGCCAGATGCTCGCCCTGCAGCAAACGCTCAACGACCTCAAGGTGCGCGATGCGGCCGGCCGTCGCTTCCGGGTGTTGGAGGCGTCGGGCCGGTTGCGGGAGCTGAGCCAGATCCGCCTCTCCCAGACCGCGGAGATCGATCAGGGTGATTGGCTGTTGGTGTGCGATCGCGGCCGTTGGCAGGGGGTCATCGATGACCGGCCGCTCCAGGAGTTGCCCGTGCAGCGTTGGGATAGCGACCGGATCGGCGACCACCTTCAGCCGCTCTCCAGCCTGCCGTCCATCCAGGAATCGGCACCGTTGTGGCAGGCCGTGCAGCAACTCGAGGACAGCGGCCGCAAGCGCTTGCTGGTGCTCAGTCCGGCCGGGTTGCCCAGTGGCACGATTGAGCGCCCCGAGCTGGGGGAAGCGGTGCTGGCCAAGCTGGGTTTGCGCCTGCCGCCGCCCCTGCTCGAGGCGGCCCGGCGTCAGGGCACCTATCCCCTGGGTCTGGCCCTGCCGCAGGTGGTGCGCTCGATGCTGGCCTCGGGCGAGGCCAGGGCCACGCCCTGAGGCCTCAGCCTTGAATCTCAACGCCGTACCCACCGCGGCGGGTGCCGATGGTGGTGACCTCGGCGGGGTCCAACGGCCGCAGGCTGCTGCCGCTCCCGGCCGTCGGTAAGGACGCCAGGGCGATCTCCGTGAGCAGGTTTTCCAGTGCGCTGGCGTCGAGGGGCAGCGGCGGTAGCTGGGGGGGAGGGGTCCTGAAGACCAGCTCCCAGAGGTCGGATGGTGGATCCAACAGGATGGAGCCGTGCTGGAGAAGGCAGCCGCCCCGCCAGAGCTGGGCACTGCCGATGCGCTTGGCGCCGCAGCCATGCACCAGGTCGGCGGGGGTGCTGGTGGCGAAGCAGCTGCTGCGCTGGGAGCTGGCGGCCTGGCGGCCTGGCTCCAGGGGGAGCCCCATCCGAGCAAAGGCCTCCAGCAGCCAGCCGCAGGCCTGGGCGTAGGCCCGTGGGCGGTTCGCCACCGCTTCCGGCCAGACCAGGGCATAGGTGAGCTCGCCGGCGTGGAGCACGGCCCGGCCGCCGCTGGGGCGACGGACAAGGTCGATCACCCCGGCCGCCGCCAGTTCACCCCAGTGGGGTTCGAGGCTGCGTTGGTGGAATCCCAGCGACAGGGTGGGACGCTCCCAGCGGTAGAGCCGAAAGGCCGGTGCCCGCTGCTCCAGCAGCCAGCCATCAATGGCCATCTGCCAGGTGCCCGCCAGGCAGCTCGTGGGCAGCCGGCGCAGGGGCGGCATGGGGGATGCTGAGGGGGCCTGCATTGCTCCAGATTGCCCCGATGCTGTGGAGCCTGCTGCCCTATTTGCCCCTGGGCCTGCTGGCGGGGCTGTTGTCGGGGCTGCTGGGCATTGGCGGCGGCCTGGTGTTTTCGCCGTTGCTGCTGCTGATGGGCCTCGACCCGCACCAGGCCCTGGCCACCAGCACCCTGGCCATCGTGCCCACCACCTGTGGCGGCACCTGGGCCCACCTGCGCAGCCGCAGCCTGCCCTGGCGGGGGTGCCTGGCGATCGCCCTGGGCTCGGCCCTCGGCGCGGCCCTGTTCAGTCACGTGGGCTTCGGGGTGCAGGGTTGGCTGTTGTTGACCCTGCAGGCCCTGATGTACGGGGTGCTGGCCGTCACGATCCGCGCCCATTCGGGCCTGGTGGCGCCGGCTGGGGCGTCCTGGAACTGGGGAGGGCTCGCCGGCGTGGGGTGCGTGGCAGGTTTGGGCACCGGCATGCTCGGCGTGGGTGGCGGCTTGGTGATGGTGCCGCTGATGGTGCGGTTTCTGCAGGTGCCGATTCATCTGGCGATCCGCTTCAGCACCCTGGCCGTGCTGGTGTCTGCCTCCGTGGCCTCGGTGAGGTTTCTGGGGGATGGCCGGGGATTGCTGCCCGTTGGCCTGGCCCTTGGGGCCACCGCAGCCCTGGCGGCCCGCTGGTCCGCCTCCCGCCTGGACCGGGTGGGTGACGGCGCCCTGGTGTGGATGCTGCGGGCCCTCACCGTGCTCCTCGCCCTCGATAGCGGCCGACGGGCCCTGGCCCTGGTGCTCTGGCCCGCCAGCCCGGGCCTGTAATCAGGCGGGGGGCAGATGGTTCCAGAAGCTGGCGTCGAGCTCAAATCCGAGCACCGCGGCCATCTGGGCGAGACCCTGGCGGATGCTGAGGCCGTTCTGGCGGGCCCAGGCATCGAGACCGAACAGGCGGTGGGTGATCCAGAGCTCGAGGGCCTCGGGGGCAAACCGGATGCCCTCCGTGCGGCTGAACTGGTGGGGCAGCAGCATGGCCCCGTGACGGGTGAGCTGGCCACTGCTGCGTTCGAGCAACAGGGGCAGCCAGGGACATTCCGCATCGGCCCGCAGGGACCAGAGCCGCAGCTCCGGAATCTCTGACAGTTCCCGGGGGTCATCGCTGGCGCGGGGCCACTGGAAGTGGAGCTCCAGGGAACCGGCTTGCTGCACCAGCTCAGCGGCCCCCAGGCTGGCCCAGGGCTGCAGGCTGGCCAGATCCAGGCTGCGGATTTGCTGTTCGGAGATCTCCAGGAACGCCATCAAGAGCTGTGACAGCAGGGCCGCGCAAGGGTGGACCGTAGCCACCGAAGGGCAAAGAATGGAGCGCATCCCGTCAATTCCCGAACCTCCATGGTTTCCACACTCAGCCAGGCCGAAGTGTTGATTGCCCTGGTGGTGGCCGCCCATGCGGGCGTGCTGGCTGTGCGCCTTTGCTTCAGCCTCTACAAGGCCTGATCGCCCTCCCGGCCCCTTGGCAAGTGGGGGCGGGGCCGCTAGAAGCGTGCAGGCCCCCGTGGGGCTCTGGTCCATTGGTGTCACCATGTCGCCTCTCCCCACTTCAGGCCCAAAACCGGCTTCGACGGCCAGGCCGGCCCAAGCCCCAGGGCGCTCCGCCCGTCGTGCTGACGGGCAGCGTTCTGGCCGCCAGAGTGCAGACCAGCAGCGTTCGGCTCCTCGGCCAGCCCCATCTTCCGGGCTGGCGGCTGTGGCCATGCCCAGCGGTGACGTGGCGATGCAGCAGGGGCTTTCCAGCGAGCGGCAGGAGCTCCTCTGCAGCGTCATCGGCCTGGTTGTGAAAGTGGGCCTGGTGCTCGTGGCCGGAGTCAGCCTCGCCCGCCTGGCCACGGCCTATCAGGAACGGATGGAGCGCCAGGGTGAGCTTGCCGCCGTGCTCGACCTGGAGCGGGCCAAGCTCGCCAAGGCACGGGAACGGTTTGACCACCTGTTCATGGTGGATGGGGAGCAGCGCCTGATCCGCGAGCAGAACCAGTGGATTGCCCCCAACCGCCTACGGGTGGTGTGGCAAGGCTCTGAAGGCGGTCGCTCCAACCCGTAAGTTAAGGCCCGTTTTCACGACGGGTTCGATGGCCGAAGCTGCTGGTGCCGGAACGGTTCTGATCACCGGGACCACCTCGGGAGTTGGCCTCAATGCCGCCAAGGCCCTGGCTGACCGGGGCTGGCATGTGGTGACCGCCAACCGCGATCCGGTGCGGGCAGCGGCCGCTGCTGAAACGCTGGGCATCCCCCACGGCCAGCTCACCCACCTGCGCATCGACCTCGGCGACCTCGACAGCGTGCGGGTGGGGGTGGAAACCCTCGTGGCTTCCCTGGGGCGCCCGCTCGACGCGCTGGTGATCAATGCCGCCGTCTACAAGCCCCGGCTCAAGGCGCCGGAGCGGTCCCCCCAGGGCTACGAGATTTCGATGGCCACCAACCACCTCGGCCATTTCCTGCTGATTCAGTTGCTGCTGCCGGATCTGCAGCGCTCCACCCATCCCTCACGCCGGCTGGTGGTGCTGGGCACCGTCACGGCCAACTCCAAGGAGCTGGGGGGCAAGATTCCCATCCCCGCGCCGGCCGATCTGGGCGCTCTGGCCGGTTTCAAGGCGGGCTTCAAGGCCCCGATCGCCATGGCCGATGGCAAGCCCTTCAAGCCCGGCAAGGCCTACAAGGACAGCAAGCTCTGCAACATGATCACCACCCAGGAGCTGCATCGCCGTCTGCATGCTTCCACGGGGCTTGTGTTCAGCTCGCTCTACCCCGGCTGCGTGGCTGATACGCCCCTGTTCCGGAATGCCCCCAAGGCCTTCCAGAAGATCTTTCCCTGGTTCCAGAAGAACATCACCGGTGGCTACGTGAGCCAGGCCCTCGCCGGTGAGCGGGTGGCCCAGGTGGTCGCCGATCCCGCCTTCGCCGCCTCCGGGGTGCACTGGAGCTGGGGCAACCGCCAGAAGCAGGGCGGCAAACAGTTCAGCCAGGAGCTCTCCGACAAGGCCAGCAACCCGGGCACGGCCCAGGGCGTTTGGGACGAATCGATGAAGCTGGTCGGGCTGGCCTAGAAGCGGCGGCGGAAGGCGTCGTCGCTGCGAGCAGCCGTCTCGTCGAGCCGGCTCAGCTTCCACACATTGCGGCTGAGGCGGCGGGCCTTGAGGCCGCCGCGTTCCACGGCCTCACTGGTGGGCCGGATCCCCAGCAGCTGGGTCACTTCCGAGGTCGTGAGGGGGGCCCCGGTCTGGAGGGCCAGCTGGGTGAGCTCGAGGCGCTGACGCAGGGCTGCCAGATCGGCCTGGCCACCGTCCTCGGCCTCGGACCAGATCCAGGGCAAGTCCTGCCCCGACCCGGCCATCTTCTGCATCAAGCCGAGCCCGATGAACGCCAGGGCCTGCTCGGGCTTGACGCCCTGGGCGGCCGCCTGGGCCATCCACTCCGGTACGGCGCCCTCGGCGCTGGGGTCGGTGTGGGGCATGGGTTCGGCCTGGGCCGCCTTGGTGCGGCTGCTGGTGTTGGACGCGGAGGCACTGGAGCTGGTGCGTCTGGTGGCCATGGACCCGTCCCATCAACGTTGGCCGGACGGTACCGGCTCCATCCGGATGGGCAAGGGGCGGGGGGACCAGGGTTAAGATCCAGCCGCAGCTGAGCCGATGAACGGGCAGTTGCCAGAAGGTTCCTCCCTTGCCAGCCCGCCAGCCCTCTCGTGAAGACCTGGCGACCCGTCGCCGGCAGGAGGGGCTGTTGGGCCTGTCCGCCGGGCGGGCTCCCTCCCGATCAGCGATGGGCTCAGCCCGATCGGGCTCCCTTATCACGGGCACCCAGGTGGACTCCGACAGCGACGGGGCCAGCTGTGTCATCACCACCGACAGCGAGGGCTCACGCCTCGCCCGCCAGTCCAGCCATGTGCAGTCGATCGAGCTGCGCACCTACGTCTTTCTCGATTCGCTGCAGCCCCAACTGGCTGCGTACATGGGCACGGTGAGCCAGGGCTTTCTGCCGATTCCCGGCGATGCCTGCCTCTGGCTGGAGGTGTCCCCCGGCATGGCCGTGCACCGGGTCACGGATATCGCCCTGAAGGCCAGCACCGTGCGCCTCGGCCAAATGATTGTGGAGCGGGCCTTTGGCTCGCTGGCGCTCTACCACCGCGACCAGAGCAATGTGCTCCATTCGGGCGATGTGGTGCTCGAGGCGATCGGCAATCGCAAGGAGGACCGCAGCCGCGCCGAGGTGAGTTGGACCGAGATCATTCGTGCGGTCACGCCTGACCACGCGGTGTTGATCAACCGCCAGAACCGCCGCGGTTCGATGATCCAGGCCGGCATGAGCATGTTCATTCTCGAAACCGAGCCGGCTGGCTATGTGTTGATCGCGGCCAACGAGGCCGAGAAGGCGGCGAACATCACCGTGGTGGATGTGAAGGCGGTGGGGGCCTTTGGACGCCTCACCCTGGCGGGCAAGGAGGGGGATGTGGAAGAGGCGGCCGCTGCTGCCATGCGGGCGATCAACCACATCAACAGCAGCGCGCGCTGAGCTGCTCGGGCTGGAGCCCGTTCAGCCTGGGATCCCCAGCAGGCGACGCAAGTCCGGGGCCAGCTGCCGAGCGGCCTTGCCGCGACTGCCCAATTTGGCCTTGAGGTGCGGACCCATCAGGGCATAGGAGCTGCCGGCCTCGCGCACGTAGAAGAGGCTGTCGTAGCCCGGTCCATGGCCCTCGGGTTCCCGCAGGATCTGCCCCCGGCAGATGCCCTCGGCTTCGGCCCGGATGGTGCCTGAGGGATCGGCGAGCACCATGGCGCTGCGGAAGCTGGCCCCCCGATAGAGGGAATCCCCCAGCTCCTTCAACAGCCGATGGATGCGCTCGTGGTCAGTGGGGCCGTAGCGGGCCGAATAGATGCCCGGCGCACCGCCGAGGGCATCCACCTCGATGCCTGAGTCGTCGGCGAGGGCCCAGGTGCCGGAGAGCCGGGCCACCGTCTCAGCCTTGAGCCGGGCGTTCTCCAGATAGGTGGAGCCTGTCTCCTCGATCTCCAGCCCATCGGGCTGCTGGTGCACCTCCAGACCGACCACGTCGAGCATGGCGCTGATCTCCGCCACTTTGTGGGGGTTGCCACTGGCGATGACCAACGCAGGCATCGATGGGCCACGGGGGAGGCCATTGTGTCGCAACACCAGCCCAGGGGCGCCCTTCTCCAACGCCCCGACAGGGAGCGCAAGATCGGATTCAAATTGGGGGGAACCGGCTGGGTTGAACATTCCACCCCCTGAATGGCTCCAGGGGTGCCGGTTCCGGGGAAACCGTAGGCATAAATGCCGGGTTTTTTGTCGCCAGGGCTGAATTTTGAGCGGCCGCTGACAGCACGTTCCCCCGATCGACCTACGGTTGCGGCAGGCCTGTAGCGATCCCGCTGGAGTTTGGAGCCATGGACTCAAGCCTGATCCTGCAGAACCTGCTCTCCCCTCCGGTTCTGTTTTTTTTTCTGGGGGTGATTGCGGTGCTGGTGGGTTCCGATCTGGAGATTCCATCGCCCCTCCCCAAACTCTTCTCGCTCTATTTGTTGCTGGCCATCGGCTTCAAGGGGGGTCTGGAGCTTCAGCACAGCGGCCTCGGCGGGCAGGTGCTTCCCACCATCGGTGCGGCGGTAGCGATGTCGCTGGTGGTGCCGCTCTACAGCTTTCTGGTGCTGAAGACCCGGTTTGATGGGTTTAATGCCGCCGCGATTGCGGCCACCTACGGCTCGATCAGTGCGGTCACCTTCATCACCGCCGAGAGCTTTCTGGAAACCCAGAAGTTGCCCTTCGATGGCTTCATGGTGGCCGCGCTGGCCCTGATGGAGTCGCCGGCGATCATCGTGGGCCTGCTGCTGGTGACCCTGGCTGCCCCCCAGAAGCGGCCCGACGCAGCGGGCATGCGCTGGGGAGCGGTGCTGCGTGAGGCCTGCCTCAACAGCTCCGTGTTCCTGCTGGTGGGCAGCCTGGTGATCGGCCTGTTGGTGGCGGCCTACAGCCCTGCCGGCATCACCAAGATGGAGCCCTTCAGCGACAAGCTCTTCTATGGAGCGCTGAGCTTCTTTCTGCTCGACATGGGCATCGTGGCGGCCCAGCGGATTCGGGATCTGCGTCAGGCCGGAGCCTTCCTGATCGCCTTCTCCGTGTTGATGCCCCTGTTCAACGCCGTGGTGGGCGTCCTGATTGCGCGGGGGCTGGGCCTGGGGCCCGGCAATGCCCTGCTGTTCGTGGTGCTGTGTGCCAGCGCCTCCTACATCGCCGTTCCGGCGGCCATGCGCATGACCGTGCCGGAGGCCAATCCCAGCCTTTACATCTCCACGGCCCTGGGAGTCACCTTCCCCTTCAACATCATCGTGGGCATCCCCATCTACATGGCTCTGGTCAACACCGTTCTTCCCGCCGCTCCCTGACCCATGAAACGCGTTGATCTGATCCTGAGCGAACGGGAACTGGATGCGGTGCTCAAGGCCATTGATGCCGCTGGAGCGCCGGGCTACTCGGTGATCAAGCACGTCACCGGCAAGGGCCCCCACGGATGGGTCTCCGAGGCCATGGATTTCAGCGGCCTGGGGGCCAATGCCCACGTCATCGTCTTCTGTGAGGCGGAAATCCTGCCCAAATTGCGGGAAGGCATCCAGCCCTTGCTGGATTACTACGGCGGCGTGGCCTATGTGGCGGATGCCGAGCCGCTCTGAGAGGTTCCGCGCAAAACCCTTGCCAGCACTGCATCGGCAAGCATTGCCTAACGAATTGTGATGCACTGATCAGCGTGGCTTATCTGAACGCGTGGTAACGGTGATGGCGAGACGGGCCCAAATGGCTTGACGGGGGGTTTGCCTGCCGACCATGGTTGCGAGCGAACATTCCACCCCCCTCCTCCAGGAGCAGGTAATGGCAACTGAAACCATGGGCATCGCCCTCGGCATGATCGAAACCCGGGGTCTGGTCCCCGCGATCGAGGCGGCTGACGCCATGACCAAGGCCGCCGAAGTGCGCCTGATCGCCCGCGAATTTGTCGGCGGCGGTTACGTCACCGTGATGGTGCGCGGTGAAACCGGCGCCGTGAACGCAGCCGTGCGCGCTGGCGCCGATGCTTGCGAGCGCGTTGGCGATGGCCTCGTGGCGGCCCACATCATTGCTCGTCCCCACCGTGAGGTGGAGCCGGCTCTGAACGGCAGCGCCGGTTTCACGGGTTCCAAGGACTGAGTGGTGTAAGGCCTGAGCGCTGAACCGTTCGGCACCCACAACCATTCACCTTTTTCGACCCAACCGGAGAATCACTCATGGCTAAGAAGTACGACGCCGGGGTCAAGGAGTACCGCGACACGTATTGGACTCCTGATTACGTCCCCCTAGACACCGACCTGCTGGCCTGCTTCAAGTGCACCGGCCAGGAAGGTGTGCCCAAGGAAGAAGTCGCCGCAGCTGTGGCCGCAGAATCCTCCACCGGCACCTGGTCCACCGTGTGGTCCGAGCTCCTCACCGATCTCGACTTCTACAAAGGCCGTTGCTACCGCATCGAAGACGTTCCTGGCGACAAGGAATCCTTCTATGCCTTCATCGCCTATCCCCTTGACCTGTTCGAGGAAGGCTCCATCACCAACGTGCTGACCTCCCTGGTCGGCAACGTGTTCGGCTTCAAGGCCCTGCGCCACCTGCGTCTGGAAGACATCCGCTTCCCGATGGCGTTCATCAAGACCTGCATGGGTCCCCCGAACGGCATCGTCGTGGAGCGCGACCGGATGAACAAGTACGGCCGTCCCCTGCTGGGTTGCACCATCAAGCCGAAGCTCGGCCTGAGCGGTAAGAACTACGGCCGGGTGGTGTACGAGTGCCTCCGTGGCGGTCTCGACTTCACCAAGGACGACGAGAACATCAACTCCCAGCCCTTCCAGCGCTGGCAGAACCGTTTCGAGTTCGTGGCTGAAGCTGTGAAGCTGGCCGAACAGGAAACCGGCGAGAAGAAGGGGCACTACCTCAACTGCACCGCCGCCACTCCTGAGGAGATGTATGAGCGTGCCGAGTTCGCCAAAGAACTGGGCCAGCCCATCATCATGCACGACTACATCACCGGCGGCTTCACGGCCAACACCGGTCTGGCCAAGTGGTGCCGTAAGAACGGCATGCTGCTGCACATTCACCGTGCCATGCACGCGGTGATTGACCGTCACCCCAAGCACGGCATTCACTTCCGTGTGCTGGCCAAGTGCCTGCGTCTCTCCGGTGGTGACCAGCTCCACACCGGCACCGTGGTCGGCAAGCTCGAAGGCGACCGTCAGTCGACCCTCGGCTACATCGACCAGCTGCGCGAATCCTTCGTTCCCGAAGATCGCAGCCGCGGTAACTTCTTCGACCAGGACTGGGGCTCCATGGGCGGCGTGTTCGCCGTGGCCTCCGGCGGTATCCACGTGTGGCACATGCCCGCCCTCGTGGCCATCTTCGGCGACGACTCGGTGCTGCAGTTCGGTGGTGGTACCCACGGTCACCCCTGGGGTTCCGCCGCTGGTGCTGCTGCCAACCGGGTGGCTCTTGAGGCCTGCGTCAAGGCCCGTAACGCCGGTCGCGAGATCGAGCGTGAAGGTCGCGACATCCTTCTGGAAGCTGCGAAGCACAGCCCCGAGCTGGCGATCGCCCTGGAGACCTGGAAGGAAATCAAGTTCGAGTTCGACACCGTCGACAAGCTCGACGTCAACTGAGGTTCGTCGGTTGGGAATGGGCGGCTTCCGACTCTTCGGTGCCCCCGTTCTCGCCCAGACCGCTCCAGTGAACGCGATCCGAACCCTTGGAATCAGGGTTCAACCATTCCATCCACAACAGGATCCCCATGCCTTTCAAGAGCACCGTGGGTGACTACCAAACAGTCGCCACCCTGGAGACCTTCGGCTTCCTCCCGCCGATGACCCAGGACGAGATCTACGACCAAATTGCCTACATCATTGCCCAGGGTTGGAGCCCGCTCGTTGAGCACGTCCATCCCAGCAATTCCATGGCGACCTACTGGTCGTTCTGGAAGCTGCCCTTCTTCGGCGAGAAGGATCTGGGTGTGATCGTGAGTGAGCTCGAGGCTTGCCACCGCGCCTACCCCGACCACCACGTGCGCCTGGTGGGCTACGACGCCTACACCCAAAGCCAGGGTGCCTGCTTCGTGGTGTTCGAAGGTCGCTGATTCTCAGCACCCTGTGGGGTCCTGGTTGAACACCGGGACCCCCATCCCCTTTCTTCGCGGGTCGGTTCGCGCTGCGGACTGATCGCACCTTTTCAGAAATTCCATTCGACGGGCGGACATGGCCAGCACATCCAGCCGGGAAGCAGCTCTGGAGCGCCGTAGGGCCCTCACCAACGGTGGCAAGAAAGCCGCCAGCCGGTTCACCTCCGGTCCGAGCCGTGTGCGCTCGGTGGAGGATGCCCGGCCTACCCGTACCGCTGCTGCTGCGGTTGAGTCCGCTCCCACGGCCCCAACTCCAGCTGCGGCCAGGGCCGCAGCGCCTGCCGCCCCCAGCCGCAGCCTGGCGGCTCCATCCAGCGGCAGCCACCGCACTGCAGCCCGTCCGATCGCCAACCCCAGCCGCGATCTGGTGCTAGCTCGGCGTGAAGCCCTCTCCAAGCGCGGCAAGCGTGCCGATTCCTCCACCGATCGCACCCGCACCGATCTGGCGAAATCCGCCCCCGCAGCTGTCACCCCCGCTCCGGCGGCTCCTGCGGCTGAAAAGCCCTGCAAGTGTCTGGGCGAATCCCGCCAAGCCGCTCCGGCCCTGAGCAGCCTCAGCAGCCGCGCCGGCCAGGGCGCCGAACGCCGCTCCACGCCGAAGCGCACCGCCCAGCGCGATCCCAGTCGGGCCCTGGTGCTGGCCCGTCGCGAAGCCCTCTCCAAGCGCGGCAAGTCCGCCAACACGCCCAGGAGCACCACGGCGGCGACCGTGTCCCGTCAGGGCAACCCCGACATGAGCGCCCGCGAGCTTTCCCAGAAGGTGCGGGAGCTGCGGGCCAAGGTTGGCAGTGCCGGCTCCTCCCGCAGTGGTGGGACCCGCCCCTCCGGCCCCAATCGCCATGGCGCCAAGCAATCCGCCGCCAGCGACGCCCATTGGAAAGTGGGTGTGAGTGAAACCAGCTCCGGCCAGGTGGTCACCGGCACCCAGGCCAACCGCTCCGCCAAGACCACCGGCAACGAAGCGGCCACCTGCCGCGCCATCACCGGCACCGAGTATCTCGGCGCCGAGGTGTTCCAAACCTTCTGCCAGAGCGGTCCCGTCGCTTCCCAGCCCGCCAAGGTGCGGGTCACGGCCACCACCCATGGCAACCGGGTCACCGGCAACGAAGTCGGTCGTTCCGAAAAGGTCACCGGCGATGAGCCCGGCACCTGCAAAAACGTCACCGGCACCGAATACGTGTCCGCCAACCAATCCGCCGCCTACTGCGGCGGCACCAACCCCTCCCCCCGCAAGGTGGGCCGCAGCCAGACCCTCGGCGGCCAGCCTGTCTCCGGGGTGATGGTGGGCCGTTCCAGCAAGGTGACCGGCGATGAGCCCGGTTCCGGCAAGCAGCTCACCGGCACCCAATACGTGGCTGATCAAAGCCAGGTGACCGGCCGCGCCCCCACCAAGGTGGCCAGCCTGCACACCCTCCGCGGCACCGGCATCACCGGCACCCATGTGGGCCGCAGCGAGCACGTCACCGGCGATGAGCCCGGCAGCTGCCGTCTGGTCACGGGCGATGAATACGTGGGGAGCCAGCAGTACGCCGACTTCTGCGGCACCAAGCCCGCTCCGGAGGCCCCCAAGGTTGGCTTCAGTGTCACCAACAAGGCCCAGGTGGTGAGCGGCACCCGCACCGGCCGCTCCACCAACGTGACCGGCGATGAGCCCGGCACCTGCAAGGTGGTCACCGGCACCCCCTACGCCGGCCTCGAGCAGGCAGGGGATTTCTGCAACGGCAAGGCCGTGGGCGCCATCCGCCAACGCACTCCCGTGCGGGGCTCCAATCGGATGAGCGGCATCCAGCCCGGGATCGGCGGGGTGATGACCGGCGCTGAGCGTGGGGCCTGTGAGGCGGTCACCGGCACCCCCTACATCGGCAACGACCAGCTGGTGGAAGCCTGTGGTGCCGCCGCTGCGCAGGACGCCGATTTCCCCCAGGCCCTGGATGGTGGCCAGCCCTGGCAACAGTTCAGCATTCAGTCGCCCGCTAGGGCGGCCCAGGTGGGGCGAGAACGCAGTGGCTCCGTCACCGGCAACAGCTACGAGCAGGGTGGCAGGGTTACCGGCCCTTTTGACATGGCCGGTGACAAGGTCACCGGCACCGAGCAGTTCCGTTTCGACCGCCGCGGTTCCCAGCTCTCCCGCGGTCCGATCGAGCGTGCTCCGATTCAGCGCAGCCCCATGGCAGCTCCCGTGAGCGTCGATGAGGATGCCCGACCCATCTCCCGGGTCACCGGCGAAGGGATCTCGGCTGGACTGAAGATCACCGGCGACGATTGGGATCGGGGTGAGCGGGTCACGGGAACGGAGGGTGTCTCTGCCCGCCGTCGCAACCCGACCCGTCCCGGTTCGATGGCGGCCATGCCGGCGTTCCAGGCCAAGCGCAATGAGGAGCGTCCCGAACCGGTAAGCCGGGTCACCGGGTCCAGTGGCAACACCACCGCCGGTTCCCTGATCACCGTCTCCGGCGGAGCCCGCGGCTGAATCCCTGATGCCCCCCCGTCGCTCGTCCACTCCCTATCGCCCCCTGGCTCCGACGGCTCCCCGCCGTCGCCCCAGCGGCGCCAGCACGGGCGAGCCCTCCCTGGCCCTCGCTGGCGGACGCATGGGAAGGGCGGGAGCGGTGGGTCTCCATCCCCTCACGGATCGTCAGGCCAATGCGACCCTGCAGGCCTACGACGAGCAGGTGAAAGGAGCCTTCGATCGGATCGTGCCCGTGCTCAAGCGCCTTTCCGCGCTCCAGCACGAGCCTGATTTCATCGAGCAGGCCCAGCGACTGGCCCGGGCTGAGCTGGGCTTTGAGCTCCCCCTGCCGATCCTGGAGAAGGCCTGGGTGAGCCAATTGGACATGCGCACCCTGTTTGCCTGGTGCCTGTTCGAAACCTACGAGCAGACCAGCGACGCCTTCTTCCAGCACGATCCGTTGGCGGGCAAGCCCGGCAGTCCCGCCGGTGAAGCGTTCAATGCGTTTCTGCTCTCCTGCGGTTTTCACCTGCTCGACATCACGCCCTGCGCCGATGGCCGACTGGCCCATGCGGTGGCCTATGCCCTGAGGGTTCCCTTCAGTTCGGTGCGGCGCCGCTCCCACGCCGGGGCCCTGTTCGATGTCGAGAACACGGTGAATCGCTGGGTGAAGACCGAGCACCGCCGCTACCGCGAAGGGCTGCCCAATCCAGCCCACGACGACACCCGCTATCTGAAGGTGGTGCTTTACCACTTCAGTTCCAAGGATCCCCAGCACGAAGGGTGCGCCGCCCACGGCAGCGATGACGCCCTGGCGGCCTCCTGTGGCCTCTCACGGCTCAAGGATTTCCAGCAGGCGGTGGAAAACAGCTTCTGCTGCGGAGCGTCGGTGGATCTGCTGTTGATGGGCATCGACACCGATACCGACACCATCCGCCTGCATGTGCCCGGCATGGACGGCAGCACCAACCTGGAGCGTTGGCTGGACGCCCAGGCGGTCTATGACGCCACCCGGCATCTCAATCCCGAGGAGGGCCGCGCCCGCATCCTCGCGATGGTGGAGCAGGCGGCCGCCAGCAGCCCCGATCCCGGCATGGTGAAGCTGATTGCCCGCCTGCTGGAGCACAACCTCTCCCAGATCGATTACGTGCGCCAGGTGCACGGCGGCAGCTACGCCGATGCCGGCCACGCCGAACGCTTCATCGGCGTGGGAATCGGTTTCAAGGAGATCCACCTGCGCAATCTCACCTACTTCGCCTACATGGACACGGTGGAAGAAGGCGCGCCGGATCTGGATGTGGGCGTGAAGATCTTCAAGGGTCTGAATGTCTCCCGTGGTCTGCCGGTGCCCGTGGTGGTTCGCTTCGATTACAACAGTCAGGTGCCGGGCGCCCGGGAGCGGGCCATCCGCAACTGTGAGCGGGTGCAGGCGGCCATGGAAAACCGCTATCCCGACCTCTTTGAACAGGGCTTGCTGCATGCCCTGCTCACCGTGCGGGATCAGGACCGCCACACCCCAGCTGAGGCGGTAGGTTCCACCATCACATTCGCGAGCGGAGGAGGGCACTGACATGTTGATCTGCAAGGTGATCAAGCCGCTGGTTTCCACCAACCGCATTCCCGATTTCGAGCACAAGCACCTGCAGGTGGTGCTCGACGGCAGCACCCAGAAGGTGGCCGTGGATGCGGTGGGCTGCATCCCCGGTGACTGGGTGATCTGCGTGGGCAGTTCCGCGGCCCGTGAAGCGGCCGGCAGCAAGTCGTACCCGAGCGATCTGACGATCGTCGGCATCATCGACCACTGGGATCCCGAGGCGGGCAAGGCCCCCTCCCCGGCTGCTCCTTCGACACCAGCGGGAGGGGCCAAGTAATGGAAATCATGCAGGTCACGGGCTCTTTGGTGTGCACCCAGCGGGTGCCCGGTCTCGAACACTCCAACCTGCGCGTGCTGCGCACCCCCAAGGGCAAACTCAGCGTCGCCGTCGATCCCGTTGGGGCCTCCCCGGGCAACTGGGTGTTTACCGCCAGCGGCTCGGCGGCGCGCTTTGCCTGCGGCAATCCCGAGGTGCAGACCGATCTGACGATCGGCGGAATCATCGATTTCTGGGAGCCAGACGGCTAGGCCGTTCGGGTAGCTCGCTACCCGGTCGTCCTGTCATCCCACCAGCCCCCAACCCCCTGAGCCATGGCCACCCCCACTCCCCGACCCACTCCCAGCGCAGCTGCCGCTGCCAAACCCGCCCCTGCGGCGGCAGCGGCAGCTGGCACCACGCCGGCGACTGGCACGGCGGCGGCTGGCTCAACCCCTGCGGCAGCGGCCCCCAAGGCCCTGCCGGCAGCGGCGGCCAAACCGGCTGCAGTGGCTAAAGCCGCTGCGAAACCGGCGGCCAAGGCAGCTCCCAAGGCTGCCGCCAAGGCCAGTGGCGGCCGTGCCTCCAGCACGACCCGTCGCTCCAGTGCCACCCCATCCGGTACCGGCGGCGGCGCCGGTACCAACCGTCCATCCACCCCTTCGCGCAGCAACGCCATGGCTCCTTCCATTCAGGGCATCGCCCTCGGCATGATCGAAACCCGTGGCTTGGTGCCGGCGATTGAAGCCGCTGACGCCATGACCAAAGCGGCTGAAGTGACCCTGATCGCCCGCGAGTTCGTCGGCGGCGGCTACGTCACCGTGATGGTCCGCGGCGAAACCGGTGCGGTGAACGCCGCCGTTCGCGCCGGTGCCGATGCCTGTGAGCGCGTTGGTGACGGCCTGGTGGCAGCCCACATCATTGCCCGTCCCCACAGTGAAGTGGAGCCTGCCCTCACCGGTACCGCCACCATCCGCCGTCTCTGATCCCCATGGGCGCCGTTCATCCGCGCGTCCTGGGTTATCTCGGTCGCGCCCTGAGCCTTGAGCTCTCTGCCGTTCAGCAGTACATGACCCAGGCCTCCCTCGTGGAGCTCTGGGGCAATGCTGAGGCGGCCACCCGTTTCCGTCGCGAAACCGTGGAGGAACTGCAGCACGCCGAGCAGATTGTGCAGCGGATGCTGGCCTTCGGGGTGGCACCGGCTGCCTCCCAGCTGCGGCCCGTGGGCCATGCCCCCGATCTGGCGGGCTTGCTGCGGCTCGACCTCGTCCTCGAGGCCGACCTGATTCAGCATTACGCCGAGGCGGTGCGCTTCTGCGTGCTCGTGGGCGATGGTGCCAGCGAGGCTTTCTTCCACGGCCTCTGGACGGACGAACAACATCACGGTGAGGAGCTGGGCGCTTGGCTGCGCAGCCTGGCCCCCAACCACGATCCGTCGATGGATCGGGCCACCTTCTAGTTCCCGGATTCCGCGGCTGGCTTCTAGAGTCCGCCGCCGGCTGACCTGTTCCCTTCGAACACCGCCGATCGACGGCCTTCCCTCCCCCCTTTGTTCGCCCCACCCCTGCCACTTCCGATCCAACTCGCCTGGTTGCTCCCCCTCTACGGGTTCTGCGGCATGGTGTTGTCGCTGCCCTG
>NZ_JAGQBE010000002.1 GCF_024345475.1 Cyanobium sp. T1B-Tous | reverse complement strand
GCGGCCACCCAGCCTGCCGCCACCCCTCCGGCACCCGCCCCTTGACGTCGACGGTCCGCTGGTCACACTGAGCGGGAGTCGATAGGGCCATGGCCACAATGACCTGGTCGGAACTGCGGATCCGGGTGGCGAGCATCGGTGCTGCCCTCGGGGTGGTGGTGCGCAGTGATCCGGAGGTCTGCGGGCTCAGTGGCGACAACTTTCGCCTCTCCCTGCACCACGGCGGCCAGGGGGATTGCACCGTGGCCGATCTCTCCCTGATCGACTGCCCCAACGAACTCGTGTTGATGGAGTTTGAGCGCTGGATGCGTGGTGCGGGCTACGCCCTCGAGGTATGACCTCGCCCCGCCGCCGCGCCCTGCAGCTGCCCACCACCGGGGATGCCACCCGGCGGGTGTTCCGTCGCAAACGGCGCCCGGCCCGCTGGCGCCAGGCCGGCATCGCCCTGCTGCTCGGCGGCGCCGGGGTGCTGCTGCTGCTGGGCCTGCTGCAGCTCCCAGAGCGCTTTGACACCTTCCTGGTGCTCAGCACGGCCCTGGCCAACCTGATCGGCGGGGTGCAGCAGGCGCTGTGGGGGGTGCTGCAGCTGCTGGCCGTCGTGCTGGTGGTGCTGGCCGTGATCTTGGCTCTGGGGCTGGTGGTCACGGGGTTGATCCGGTTGGTGCGCGCCTTCTGGCCCCAGTCCCCCCGTTCCCGCTAAGCGCGGTCGCCGCACGCCATGGGCAAGTCCAAGAAGCACGACCAGCCCCCCGCCGAGCCGCGCCCGCCCCGCTTCGGGCCGTTCAGCGACCGCTACTACCCCTCGGCCCTGCTCGATGACCTGGCCGCTGAGCCCAGGGCGGTCAATGGGGGCCGGCTCGACCGCAAGCTCTACGAAAAGGAACTCACCCGGCTGCAGGTGGAGCTGGTCAAGCTGCAGTACTGGGTGAAGGCGTCCGGTTTCCGCCTGATCGTGTTGTTCGAGGGCCGGGATGCCGCCGGCAAGGGCGGCACGATCAAACGCATCACCGAACCGCTCAATCCGCGGGGCTGCCGCGTGGTTGCCCTGGGAACCCCCTCCGACCAGCAGAAGACCCAGTGGTATTTCCAGCGCTACGTCGAGCACTTCCCCGCAGCCGGGGAGATCGTGGTGTTCGATCGCAGCTGGTACAACCGGGCCGGGGTGGAGTCGGTGATGGGCTTCTGCTCCCCCGACCAGTTGGAGGAATTCCTGCAGAGCTGTCCGGAGTTTGAGCGCATGCTGGTGCGCTCTGGAATCGTGCTGCTCAAGTATTGGTTTTCCGTGAGCGATGAGGAGCAGGAATCCCGCTTCCAGGCCCGCATCGACGATCCCGCCCGCCGCTGGAAGCTCAGCCCGATGGACCTGGAAGCCCGCAGCAAGTGGGAGAGCTTTTCCCGGGCCAAGGACGTGATGTTCTCCCGCACCAACATTCCGGAAGCCCCCTGGTTCACGGTGGAGGCCGATGACAAGCGTCGCGCCCGGCTCAACTGCATCCAGCACCTGCTCAGCAAGATCCCCTACGAGGACATGACCCCGCCGGCGATCAAACTGCCGCCCCGCAAGCCGGCCCAACACACCCAGCGTCCGCCGCGCAACGAGCAGTTCTTCGTGCCCAACCGCTATCCCTAGGGCCTGCCTCCGCCGGCCGGTTCATCCATGCAGGCGCTGGAACCACAGGCCTGCCAGTTGGTAGGAGCTCCAGAGAAAGGCCAGCAGGATCAGCCAGTTCAACCAGGGGGGACGCTGGGGGGTCTCGGGGCCCATGGGCAGGGAATGGCGCTCAGCCACCCACACTCGCATTGGTTCCGCCAGGCCTGGCCATAAAAAAGCAGGGATTGCTCCCTGCCTGATCACCACTCCCTTCATGGCGCTCGAGTGCAGCCTAGAAAGGTCGCCCGCCAGGGCTGCCAATCCACCGCTTTTCCACTGCATCACACACCGTGAAGGCCCGCTGCTGCCTGGCGCCCCGCCTAGGGAAGTCCCCTAGGGTTTGGGCCGCTGGCCGTTGGGATCGGGGGGCACAGATGGGAAATCCAATCAGTGTCGAGCTGTTCCTGCAGAGGGCCCGGTCTCGGTTTGGGGATCAATACGACTACGCGGCGATGGTCTACAAGAGTTTCAAGACGCCGATCCGGATTCGCTGCACCACCCATCCGGTGAAGGAGATCTCCATCACCCCGGAAAAGCATCTGCAAACCACCGGGGGCTGCAAGTACTGCCTGCGTGAGAAGCGCATCGTCAACCTGGAGCGCGAACTCAACCGCGCCAGTGCGGAGCGCCCTGCCCAGCCCCGGCCGATCACGGCTCAAGACTGAGCCATCCGCAGGGGGTGGAGCCCACTTGTTTTCCCCACCCCCGGTCGTGGTGCAGGGGGGGCAGGGGGCCGCGCGCATGGGGAAGCGGCGGATCGGGAACCAAAACGGAGAGGGTGGGATTCGAACCCACGGAGGCTTGCGCCTCGCCGGTTTTCAAGACCGGAGCCATCAACCACTCGACCACCTCTCCAGGGGGCCAGCCGGACACTGCCGGACCGGCACCATGATCTCATGACTGCCCGCCCGGCGGTGATCTGAGAACTTGCTGAGAGCAGGCTGTCTCGCTGGAGCGATTTGACTAAACTCGAAACTGGAAGAGGGCTCAAGAGGATCCGGATGGCGGTGTCGCGACCAACACGTCGAAAGCGGGTGCTTTCCATTCAGCAGATCTTTCTGCTTCTGGCCATCCTCAATGGAATTGTTCTTGGCTACTTGATTTATTCAGCTTCCATGCTGCTGAGTGATCCCAGTTCTAGTCAGGTTCAGGCCCAAACAACGATTTTCTTGGCCGTTCTCTTGGTGATCGGTGTCACGATCTCCTACCGGATTCTTTCCCTGCGGGTGGTGGAGCCCCTGAGCCGCCTGGTTCGTCAGGCCAATGCCATTGCCTCCACGGACACCAATGAACTGCTGACGCTGCGTGGCAACGATGAGATCGGCCGCCTTACGGAAGCTTTTAACTCCGTTCTGATGCGCCAGCGTCAAGCCTATGACCTGGTGGATTCAGCCCACCAACGCCTCAAGGACGTCACCAAACAGGTTGACGACTCGATTCAGTATGCAGCTCTGCTGCAAAAATCAATCCTGCCCAATCGCCAGCTTCGTGAACGCTTCGGCAACGACCATTTCATTCTCTGGCAGCCCCGCGATACGGTCGGCGGAGATTATTATGTGTTCCATGAAGAGGGTGGACGCTGCCTCGCTGGAGTCGCCGATTGTGCCGGCCATGGCGTGTCTGGGGCCATGATGACCATGTTGGCTCGCGCGGGGATTGATCGCTCGATTCAGGTCAAGGGAATTGCCTCCCCTGCTGCCATCCTTCAAGCCACCAATGAGGGGATGCATAGCATTCTCAGTGAAGCCCAATTGTCTCGGGCAATCGCCACAACAATGGATGTGGGTCTGGTCCTGATCGATGCTGAATCTTGTCTGCTTCGTTTTGCTGGTGCCAAGATTTGGCTCTATTGGAGTGATGGTGAGACCGTGAATTTCATCAAAGGTGACAATCGCAGTCTTTGGGATCGCCGTACGGGCGACTATCACGACCATGATGTGCCACTCAGTTCTGGTAACACCTACTACTTGACCACCGATGGTTTTCTCGACCAAGCTGGTGGCGAGCACGGTTTTGGACTCGGCTCGGATCGGTTCTCCCAGTGGATTTTGGAACATGCCCACAAGCCTCTCTCTGAGCAACACGAGGCCTTTTCCAAGGCTTTGGATGCGTTCAAGGGGGATCATCCCCAGCGGGATGACATCACCATGCTCTCCTTCCGTTTCAGCTAATGGAGAGTTAGAACCCTTAACCAACCTTTGATGGTAAGATTGAATTCAGCAAGCAGCCCATGGACAGTTCCCTGACCACCAGTCGAAGCCTCTCCTCGTTGAGAGACTTCTTCACGCATGAACGGATTTTGATCTGCTTCAACGGACCAACCTCAAGAAGTCTGATCGGTGAAATTGGTGCGGCGCTCAAGGAACATATTGAGTCCACCAGGGAGTGTATGTCGTCCGCCATGGACGTCTTCAGTGTCTATATCGAAATGAGTCAAAATATTAGGCATTACACGGCGGGTCGAGGCTACAATGATCAAGACGCAACAGCCACCGTTGTGATCGCAGAATCTGGAATTGATCGCTATATCGTATCTGCTGGTAACATGATCGAGCTGTCCGATGGGCAGCAATTGTTGGAACGTGTTGTCGAGTTGGCTCGGCTGGATAAGATTCAGCTGAAGTCCCTCTACAAGGAGCAACTCCGCAAGCCACGGGAAGATGGAGCTGTCACTGGGGCGGGGCTGGGGTTGATCGATATTGCCCGTAAATCGTCCGAGCCCCTGCAGGCCAGCCTCGATGAGCTAGGGGGCGGCAAGGCTTTTTTCACGCTCCGTGCCACAATCTGACGGTCATGACAAACACTGATTTCCAGAAAAATCTGAGTCTGGCCCCAACCCAGTCCACCCCTGCAGTCAAGGCAGAGTGGGACGAAGGATTGCTCGTGATGACGGGAGAGTCCTACCCAGAGAACACCTATGAAATTTTTGACTCCATCATTGGTTGGGTTGAAGAATTTCTAGGCTCTGAAGATCGCCCCTTGAAAGTTGAGCTGAAGCTCAACTACCTTAATACGAGTAGTATCCGCGCCATGATTGATATCTTTGACAGGCTTCAGTCCGCTGCCGACGATGGCAGGTCGATTACTGTTTCTTGGTTCTATGATAGCCGTAATCCTCGCTCGGCAGAGTTGGGTGAAGAGTTCAAAGAAGATTATACCTTTGAGTTCGAGATTGCTGCCGTTGCTTCATAGTATTCGCCGCCGCCATGCCCTCTCCTGGTGATCTCCGGTCGTCTGATGCTTTTGACGATCGTGTAGCTGAGCTGCTGGCCGATGAGGCCTATCTTGGCCATCCCCTCAGGGAGGCCTTGGCGGAGCTGATGGAACGGATGACCCAGCAGGTGTCACGGCTGGAGCGCATCACCCAGATTTCCGATCGCTACCAAACAGGTGTGCAGGAACGGGTGCGCAACCTATCCCGCCGGTATGACCGGCAGATCCGCACCCTGGAGCGGGCCATCAGCATCTCCGACCGTTACCAGTCGATGCTGAACGACCTCAACAAGGCGTTGCGGGAGGCATCCACCCACGATCTGCTCACCTCGATCCCCAACCGTCGCTTGATGTCCGAGCGTTGTCGCATTGAGGATGAGCGGTTGGCACGGGAAGAGGGCACCTACTCCCTCCTCACCATGGATGTGGACCGTTTCAAGCTTTTCAATGACGTTTATGGTCACGACGTGGGTGACGAGATCCTGATCGAATTGGCGAATTCGTTTACCAAGAGTTTGCGTGAATATGATTCCTGTGGCCGTTGGGGAGGGGAAGAGTTTCTCGCCCTCTTGGTGAATGCTGATCTGGCTACGGCCTCTGATATTGCCCAACGGATGTTGGAAAATACCCGGAGCCTGCGGATCAGGGTTGGTGATGAGTTGCTGCGTGCCACCATCAGCATCGGCGTGGCGGAAAGGGCCGAGGGAGAGGTGTACACCCAAACCTACAAACGGGCTGATGACGCCCTACTTGTGGCCAAACAGTCGGGCCGGGACCAGTTTGTGGTCGCCGACCCGCCCAGTTCAGGCTGAGACCCCTGGGCCCCTTCCCCTTCAGTTGTTGCTGGGTTTCGCGAGGGGCAGCAGGCACTTGTCGGAGTCGCAGCCCGCAGGGCCGGCTTCAACCAGTTCACCGCGGTCGTAGCGCTGCAGCGCTTCAAAGAAGCAGGTGGTGCTGCGGCGGGTGGCCACTTCGGCGGTGAGACGCTGGTAGGTGGCAGCATCGATCGGCTCAAAGGGCAACCGCGGGAAGGTGGCGTTGGCATCGAAGCGGGCCAGCAGCGCCGCCGAGATGTAGCCCTCGCCCTGGTCGATCGCCTGGTGGATGGCATCGGCCAGTGCTTCGATTTCGTGCTCGCGGAACTCCACTGTGGCCGAGGTGTTGTGGGCCGTGTAGTGCTTTTGCACCTGCATGTAGAAGTCGAACTGGGCCAGGGCTGAGAAGTTGTTGATCTCCACCTGATCGGCGCCGGGGATGTTGGCCCAGCTCACTTCCGTGGGGATCTCCACCAGCCACTCGGTGCAGCGGGGGTCAAAGGCGTCGTCCAGCAGGCGACCCTGCTCGTCCTTGTCGGATTGGGACGGCACGATCGTGTAGCCGTAATCCATGCAGGCCAGCGCCACTGGATCGTTCTTGCGGAAGGTGATCCGGCGGATGAAGCGCTGGGCCTTGGGGGGATGCCAGCCGGGGGAGGCGCCGGTGAGCAGGCTCTTGGTGCCGGCGGGCTGCACGGTGGTGCAGCGGTTGGGGCGGCGCAGGCCGTGGCGGTCGCAGTAATCCCACACCGACTGGTTGACGATCTCTTTCCAGCGGCTGAGGAATTCCGCCTCCTGGGCCTTGAAGGCCAGGCCCGCTTCCGTTTCGGGACGGCCGGCTTCCCACCACTGCAGCCAGGGGGTGCCGAAGGCGTGCACAAAGAAGTCGAACAGGCCGGTGAAGCTCACGCCCACGATCGGATCCCAGGCCCGGCTCTGGCGGTAGCGCTCCACCTCAAAGCGATGGTTGAGCAGGCAGGCCACCGCGAGGCCGGCGGCCCGGAAGGCCTCCTCCTGGGCTACCAGGTCGGAGGGGTCGATCTGGTTGAGGTGGATTTCGGCCAGGTTGCAGTGGAAGTCGGCGCCGAGGATTTCGCCGCAGGGGTTGAGGCCGTAGCGCCCCAGGCGGTGCTCCAGCTCGGCGGCACTGAGGTCCGGGTGGTGGGTCGTGAGCCACTGTCCGGCCTGCTCGCGGCCCTGGTCGCAGTAGATGCCGATGAACTCCGTGCGCAGCTCGGGGGTGCTCAGCAGGTCGGCGTTGGAGCGGGCAATGGCTTCGGGGGCGAACTGGATGGCGCCCTCGCCGCTCTGGAATTGCTTGTTGACGGCCTCCAACACCGTCTCCCGGGACGGGCGGCTGTGGAAGACGCGGGTGTGGTTGGCCATGCGCAGGGCATCGCGCTCGGGATCAATGCGCCAGTTACCGTCGCTGTCCTGTTGCCAGAGGTTCTCCTTGGCTCCAGCGGCGGAGTTGTCCTCGGCGCTGAATTGGCGCATGCCGGCGCTGCGGCGGATGTTGCCGGCCACGATCGTGACGGCGGCCTCATCGATCAGCAGGCAGCACTCCACCGAGGTGAGCTGGCGGCCCTGGGCTTTGTTGAGGATCTGGGCCACGCGGCCGTAGAGGTCCTTGAGCTTCACCGGGTTGGCCATGCCGCCAAAACCCTTGAGGGTTTCTCCCACCGGCCGCACGTCGGAGAGATCGACGCTGATCTCAATCGGGCTGGTGGCGTCGAAGCGGTCGTCGCTGCAGAGGTTGAGCAGCAGCTGGTAGCTGTCCACCCAGCCCCGGCGGGTGTCGCCCACCTTGATCGCCACGCTGTTGCCGCTGATGCTGTGGCTGGTGTGCTCCTGGCGCTGGCCGGCGGGGGTGGCGCCGATGTCGGTGACGCCGGTAATGCTGAGCTGGTTGCGCACCACCGGCAGGCGGTTGATCAGGTGGGGCTCAATGATGGCGCCGGTACCGCAGCCCATCATCGCCAGGTCCATCATCAGCCCGAAGGCTTCCCAATCCACCAGGTTGGTGGAGGTGCAGTTGTAGGAGCCGGAAAAGTTCTCGCTGCGCTCGATCCACTCGGTGCCACCGATCCACAGCCAGCGGCCGGAGGGCAGGGCCTTCTGCTGCTGCTGCATGCGGCGCAGCAGGGCCACTTCCTCGTCGTTGAGGTCGCCCAGGCGGCGCAGGCCGCCCAGGTTGCGCTCGGCCACCTGATACCAGCTCTCCCGGCCGGTCTCGGTTTTGCGGCTGTAGGTGCGATAGAAAACAGGATTGGCGGCTGGCGCCGTGGCCGGGAAGTCGATGGCCTCGCCCGCCGGACTGCCGCTGGCGGCGGCATAGGCCTTTTCAGCAGCAGCCTTTTCAGTCGCTTCGCTGATCGAGGACGGGGGCGTGGCGGAGAGGGTCACAGGCGGTACAGCCCTGGGGTGAGCCGAACCATAACGCCACCGGTGGGGTGTGCAAGAAGCCGTTGACACCAGCAACAGTGGGCCCTGGATGGGGGCGGGCAGACTGCTGCTTGCTGCTGAGGCGCCTGATGGAGCGGATTCCCGAGCCCGAGCTGATGGATGACGCGGCCCAGGTGGAGGCCTATGCCGCGGCCGATTTCGAGGCCTCCGACGCGGCGATGCTGGAGCGGCTCGCCCACCTCTGCGGCGACGATCCGGGCCTGCGGCTGGTGGATCTGGGCTGCGGCCCCGGCAACATCACCTTCCGCTTGGCTCACCGCTGGCCGGAGGCCTCGGTGCTTGGGCTGGACGGCGCCCCCCGCATGCTGGCCGTGGCCCGGGAACGTCTGGCGGCAGCGCCGCCTGAGCTGGCGGAGCGGTTGCGCTTTGAGCAGGTGGTGCTGCCCCTGGCGGCACGCGGATCTCTGGCCCCCAGCTTTACGGCGGTGGTGAGCAACAGCCTGTTGCACCACCTGCACGATCCGGCGGCGCTCTGGCAGGCCGTGGCCCGGCTGGGTGCCCCTGGGGCCTGGGTGTACCTCCAGGACCTGCGGCGTCCTGCCAGTCCCGAGGCGGTGGAGGCCCTGGTGGTGTCCCAGACGGTGGGAGCCCCCGAGGTGCTGCGCCACGACTACCGCGCTTCCCTGCATGCGGCTTTCAGCGTGGCGGAGGTGCGGCAGCAGCTGGAGTGCGCGGTCTTGGCGCATGCCTGCTTGGCCGGTCTCCAGGTGGCGCCGCGGCAGGAGCGCTACCTGGAGGTGTGGGGCCGGCTGGTTTAGGCGTCGTCTTGTTCGATGACCAACAGGAGCCCAGCCATGATCGACAGGTTTTTCAGCAACTGAATCCTCTCGGCCGCATCGCCGGCATTGCCGTGGAACAACAGCGTTGTGGGAATGAGGAAGATCAACAGCAGCACCGCTCCCAGGCGGGATCGCCAGCCGCTGATCACCAACGCTGACCCCGCAGCCATCAGCAGCATGGAGGCCACCACCAACGCAGAGGCCAAGGGCAGGCCCTTGGCCGCAATGGCGCCCGCCGTATCGGCAAAGCCCCCCACCTTTCCAATCACTGCATTGATGAAGACCAGGCAGAGAAGAACTCTGGCAATGCGGTTCAACAGGGAAGGCCTAGAGCTCGACGATGACGACATGAATGAGGACATGAATGAGGACATGATTGGTCAGCGTTATCGATTGTTATGGTGGTCTTCGGTTGTCTAGCACTGTGGATTGGAACCGTTTCTGCTCTACACGGTTTGTAACCGGGGTGTTTTGTAATCGGGGCTTTGATGGAGCGCTTTCCTCGTAACTCTTTCCTCGTAGCGCTTTCATCATCAGCGTCTCCTGGAGCTGGTTTTGATTGGTTTAGGTCGTCGCCCAGAATGGCCACGGCGCAGTTGATCCGGCAGCATGGGGTGTTGCGGTAGCCCCTGGCGTGGTCAAACGCTTTTTGGATCGTCGCTGTCGCAGGCGCCTCCGCTGGCGCGGGCTTGCTCTTGTTGCTTTTGCGCTAGCGGTGACTTTGTTTTGCGGCAGCGGGGTGCAGGGCCTGGGCCCAGCTGCCGCCCTGCCCCAACCGGGCCCAACGCCCATCCCGAGATCTGAGCCTTTCAGGCGGGGTGCCGATCCTCTCGGTGCTGACGAGTTGCAGCTGGGTGCCTATCTGACCGTGATTGATGAGATCAATCTGCTGGGCAATCAGTTTGGTGCTGAGTTTTTCCTTTGGACCCGCTGGTCTGGGTCTGCCGAAACCAATCCCAGTGACCGCTTGGCCGTGCTCAATGCACCCAGTGATAATGATATCGATCGTTTTGAGCTGCTAGAGCGGCGTCAGCTCGGCGAGATCAGTTGGAGCCTCTACAAGGTGCGCTGCCGAGTGGCGATGCCTTGGCGGTTGAATGACTATCCCCTGGATCGACACTATCTGCAGATCAAAATCGGAATTGAGAACCCGCTTGTTGACGGACTGACCTTTAAAGTCGACAAAGACCAGTCTTATATTGACCCCGACTTCATCCTCTATGACTGGAGCATTTCGCCCCTCAGAATTGATGTTTCGGGTCTGAGTATTAAAAGCCATCTCGGGCTGCCTGGTCAGGGTGCCAATGTTGTTGCTTCCAGGCCGGTGGTTGATCTTTCTCTTGTGATTCGACGTCGCAGCGAGCTGGCGCTTTGGTCAAGCTTTTTGGGAAATTTCTTGGCCATTGGGTTGTGCATTCTTGCCCTGATCATTCGGGATAGCCGTGACGATCTCATCCTTGGCGCCGTGTTTTCAGCGGCTGGTAATTCCATCTATTTGGCCCAGCTCTTGCCTGCTTCGGCTCTCTCCGGTTTTGCAGGTCAATTCCAAGTGATCATTTATGTGGGTATCGTTTATGTCGTGATCGCCGATGAGCTGTTGGATCGCGTGTTCTCCTCCCAGGCCGAATCGCTCCTCCGCTATCTGCGCCCCGTGTTGTTGCCGAGCTATGTGCTGGCTACCATGGTTTCGGTCTACCATATTTTGCCTTCTAATTTGTATTCCTGATTCTTTCCCAGAGCATGAAGCGGTCTCACCTCTTGCCTGAGCTTTTGTCGGTTGTGTTGTCGTTGTTGGCTTTGGGTTTCGGAGGTCTGTTGATCCGAGCGAAGCTCCAGGATCGTCCAAGCATGGAGGATGATCTGGTGCTCACGGTGGACGAACAGCGCGCACTGCCGGCCGAGGTGATGCCGGTTGTGTTGTTGCAGCGTCCTTGGAATGATCAGAATTCCCTGCCTTTTTTGATGTTGAAGCTTGTGTTGTCGCGAAGTGGGGAAAAGTATGTTTTGGGTTATGGGGAGACGGTGATGGATACCAAAGACTCCATTCAACATATTGCGGCGTCGAAGGGCCTGTCATCCGGCAACCCCACTGGGCTTAGTGTCGGCCTGTTTGGGGCCATCGACTCCTTCAGGCCCGATGTTCTCCGCCTACCCACCCCAGTGGATGGAGGTTTGCTGGGCCTGAGGTTTTCCTGCGTCAATGTTCGGCATGAAGAACGCTTCAAGTCGGTTAAAACAGTTGCCGATCTCACCTCCTATCTGGCTGTTCAGGCGCGTGGCTTCAGCGATGTACGGGTGCTTGTTGGCAGTGGGCTGCCAACCTATGAGACGGCTGGTCGATCTTATTTGAATTTATTGGATCAGGCACGGGTTGATTATCTGCCGCGCGGCCTTGCCAATCTGGAAGAAGAATGTGGGCCTAGGGCTGCCCAGTTGGGTTACGGCAATGTCGCGGTCGATCGCCATCTGTTGATCGCCTACCCCAATGCCTTTGTGTTTGTCATCAACCCCAATAATCAGCGTTTGAAATCGGCCCTAGAGCGCGGACTGGCCCGGGCCATGGCCGACGGCAGTCAGAGGCGCCTCTTGCAGCAGCGCTTTTTCACGCCCTGGCTCAAGCAGACCCTGCGCCTACGGGATCGGCGTCTGCTGGTGTTGTCAACGCCGGAAACGGACGCCTTGATTCGGGAAACGCCGCCCTCGTCCTGGTTGGTGCCCTGGAAGCGGCTGCCCCGCTCCACGGATCCCCCGGTGTCTGCGGCCGTGCTGTGTGAGGAATCATTTTTTGCCCCGCTGTGCTGAGCTGACCCTGCCTGGCAGGCTGGGCCCATGACCACCAGCTCCAGCAGCAGCAGCACCCCTCCCCTCGAGCTGGCGGCCCTGGCCGAGGCCGTGGGCCGCCGGCGCAATTTCGCGATCATCTCCCACCCCGATGCGGGCAAGACCACCCTCACCGAGAAGCTGCTGCTCTACGGGGGTGCGATCCAACAGGCCGGCGCGGTGAAGGCCAAGGGGGAGCAGCGCAAGGTGACCTCCGACTGGATGGAGCTGGAGAAGCAGCGGGGCATCTCGATCACCTCCACGGTGCTGCAGTTCGACTACAGCGGCAGCACGATCAACCTGCTCGACACCCCGGGTCACCAGGATTTCTCGGAGGACACCTACCGCACCCTGGCCGCCGCCGACAACGCGGTGATGCTCGAAGACGCGGCCAAGGGCCTCGAACCCCAGACCCGCAAGTTGTTTGAGGTGTGCCGCCTGCGCCGCATCCCCATCTTCACCTTCATCAACAAGATGGACCGCCCGGGACGGGAGCCCCTCGAGCTCCTCGATGAAATCGAGCAGCAGCTGGGCCTGGCCTGCTGGCCGGTGAACTGGCCGATCGGCAGCGGCGACCGCTTCCGCGGCGTGATCGACCGGCGCAGCCACGACCTGATCCTGTTTGAGCGCGCTGAGCGGGGCCGCACCAGTGAGGAGAAGCGCCTCTCGGTGGCTGAGGCCCGGGCCTCAGGGGCCGTGGAGCCGGAGTTGTTGGATCTGGCCCTGGAGGAACTGGAGTTGTTGGAGGGGGCCGGAGCTGACCTCGACCTGGAGCTGGTGCACGCCGGTGAGCTCAGCCCGGTGTTCTTTGGCTCGGCCATGACCAACTTCGGGGTGCGTCCCTTCCTCGATGCCTTCCTCGAATTGGCCCAGAAGCCCGTGGCCCGCTCCAGCAGTGCCGGGGTGATCGATCCGATCCGCCCGGGCTTCAGCGGCTTTGTGTTCAAGCTCCAGGCCAACATGGATCCCCGCCACCGCGACCGGGTGGCCTTCGTGCGGGTGTGCTCCGGCAAATTTGAGAAGGACATGACGGTGCAGCACGCCCGCACCGGCAAGGCCATTCGCCTCTCGCGCCCCCAGAAGCTGTTCGGTCAGGACCGGGAGGTGGTGGAAGACGCCTACCCCGGCGATGTGATCGGCCTCAACAACCCGGGGATGTTCGCCATCGGCGACACCCTGTATCTGGGCCCGAAGGTGGAGTACGAGGGCATCCCCTGCTTCAGCCCGGAGATCTTTGCCTGGCTGCGCAATCCCAACCCCTCCGCCTTCAAAAGCTTCCGCAAGGGGGTGAATGAGCTGCGGGAGGAGGGGGCGGTGCAGATCCTCTACGACACCGACCAGAGCAAGCGCGATCCGATCCTGGCGGCGGTGGGTCAGTTGCAGCTGGAGGTGGTGCAGTACCGGCTCGAACACGAATACGGCGTGCAGACCCGGTTGGAGCCCCTCGGCTTCACCGTGGCCCGCTGGGTGGTGGGCGGCTGGCCGGCCCTGGAGCAGGTGGGGCGCATCTTCAACTGCAAGACGGTGCGCGATGCCTGGGACCGGCCGGTGTTGCTGTTCAAGAACGACTGGAACCTGGGCCAGCTGGCCCAGGACCACGCCGATCTGGAGCTCAGTGCGGTGGCACCGGTGGTGAGCGGGGTCGAGCCCATCAGCCTTTAGGGAGCCACGCCGGCGGTCCAGGCGCGCCAGACTGGCAGGTAACGAACCATCACAGCGATGCCGACGCCTCTCTGGCTGGTGCGTCCCCGCCCGGACGGGGGCTGCGATTACGTGAGTTTCCTGCCCGCCCAGGGACCCATTGGCGCGATCACGGTCGAGATGCGGGAAGGCAGTCACCTGCCCCCCCAGCTGCCCCTGCTCAAGCACCGCAAGCGTCTCGGGGCCGAAGAGGCCGAGCACTGCCGCCGCCGCCTGCAACAAGAGGCTGGCTTTCGCTCCAGTGAGCCCCTTTTTTAGCCCGTCCTCGATACGCTCCAGTCAGGGAATTCCCCTGGCTTCACCCAGTGGATCTCCTCCGCTGATTCCCTCGGTGCCGCCTCCCGGCTTCTCATGACCCAACGCTCTGATCAGCCCGCTCCGGCGGCCGAGCCCTCCGGCCCCTATGAGCGGCTGGGCGTTGCGGCTGATGCCAGCTTCGACGAGGTGCAGGCCGCCAAGCTCGCCCGGCTCGAGGAGGTGGGCGATGACACCATGGCGCGCTCCCGGATCGAGGCGGCCTACGACGCGGTGCTGATGGAGCGGCTCAAGGAGCGCCAGCAGGGCCGGGTCAGCAGTGCGGCCAAGACGGCCTCCCAGCGCGAACAGCTGGCGCCGCCGCCGCCCCGCCTGGCGGTGCCCTCCCTGCCCCAGCTCCAGTTGCCGCGGGTGGCCGCCCCCCAGCTCTCCCTGCCGGGCCTGGCCCTGGCAACCGGGCGAGAGCTGTGGTTCCCGCTGGCCACCACGGGCGTGTTGCTGTTGCTGCTCCTGCTGGCGCCCAGCTTCCCTGCCGACCTGCTGCTGGCCTTCGCCACCGCCATGGCGGTGATCAATCTCCAGTGGCGCCATCGCCGCTTCCTGGCGGCCGTGGGCTGGGGTTTTGCCCTGCTGTGCCTGGGCCTGCTGCTCGGGGCGATCCTCACCGGAGCGCTCTCCAGCTCCCTGCCCCTGGGGCTGCCCCTCACCCCCCTTCAGGTGCAGAGCCTGCCGGCCTTGCTGCTGTTGTTGCTGGGGGCCCTGCTGCTCGGTTGAGCTGGCCGCACCCTGGTGGTCAGGGCACGGGCGCCAGTTCGTCAATCAGCCCGGCCAGTTCCGCCGCTTCCACGATGTAGGCCGCACTGCAGAAGTGGCAGGTGAGCTCGGCCTGGCCGTCCTCGGCCAGCATGGCGCTGAGCTCATCGCGCCCCAACAGTTTCAGCGCTCCGACGCTGCGCTCGCGGCTGCAGCGGCACTGGAACCGCACCGGCGTGCAGGCGGCGGCATCGTCGAGGGGCTGGGGGTCGAGGTCGGGAAAGATGTCTTCCAGCAGGCTGTGCAGGTGGCCTTCGCAGTCGGCCAGCCGTTGGCTGAAGTGCTGCACCTCGCGGCAGCGGGCCTCCAGCAGGGCCACCAGCGCCGGTTCGCGGGCCGCTTTGGGCAGCACCTGCACCAGCACGCCGCCGCTGCAGCGCACGCCGCTGCTATCGATCTGCTCGCCCACAAACACCGCCGAGGGGGTCTGCTCGGAGTGCAGCAGGTAGGAGGCCAGGTCATCGCCGATGCCGCCGCTCACCAGTTCCACCGTCGAGCTGAACGGTTCACCTTCGCCCAGGTCGCGCACCACGTGCAGGTAGCCCGTGCCGGTGGCGGTGCGGAAGTCGAACTGGGAGAGGCCATCCGGGCCGATGACCGGATCGAGTTCCAGGGCTGGATGGCCCACGTAGCCGCGCACCGTGCCATCGCGGCCCGCGTCCACCATCAGCCCCCGCAGGGGCCCATCCGATTGGATGCGCAGGTTCACCCGGCCGTGGGCCACCTTCATCGAGCTGGCCAGCAGCAAGCCGGCCGTCATGGCGCGCCCCAGCAGGGCGCTGGTGAGGAAGGAGAGGCCGTGGCGCTCCCGGGCGCAGCGGCTGGTGTGAGTGGTGCTGACGGCCACCAGACGAATCCCGCCTCCGGCGGCCGTGGCCCGCAGCAGCTGATCGCTCAAGGCTCACCGTCCTGGGGTGTGGGCATCGTAAGGATTGGCTTCTGGACCTGGCCGTCCTCGAGTCGCCAGCGGTCGTTGCTGACGCCCCGAAATAGGTCGGGTTCGTGGGTCACCACCAGCACGGCCCGTTCCTGGGCCAGGACGGTGAGCAGCTCGAGGATCTCCCCCCGTACGGCCCAGTCGAGGCCGGCGGTGGGCTCATCCAGCAGCAGCACCCGGGGGTTGCGCAGCAGCTGCACCGCCAGGGCCAGCCGCCGCTGTTGGCCACCGCTGAGCTGCTCCGGCGCCTGCTGCAGCGAGAGGCCCTCCAGCCCCACCAGGGTGAGCACCTCCTGGGCCTGGTCGGCCGTGAGCCGCCGGTGCCCCAGCTTCAGCTCCTGCCCCACGCTGAGGCCGAGGAAATGGCGTTCCGGGAACTGGAACACCAGCCCGCACAGCCAGCGGCGCTGGCGGCCGTTGAGCGGTTGGCCCTCCCAGAGCAGGGTGCCGCTGCTGGGTTCGGCCAGGCCGCTGATCACCTCCAGCAGGGTGGTTTTGCCGCTGCCGCTGCGGCCGGCCACCAGGGCGACACGGCCAACCGGCAGGGTCAGGTTGAGGTCACGCAGCACCGGTTGCGCCGCCGTGGCCGGGTGGTAGCTGACGTTGCGGAGCTCGAGCATGGCCCCAGCATGCCGGCGGGCGAGTTTGATGGAGGCACCGTTTCCTGTTGCCCCGTCGTCATGGAGGTGCGCTTCCGCGAGTTCAACCCCTTCAACTGCTGGATCTGGATGCGCTTCCCCCACCCGGTGGGGGCCGGGGAGCGGGGGTACCTGGAAACCACCTTCGACAGCTGGTTTTTTCTGGGCAAGCTGGGTGGCTTCAATGCCGAAAACCTCCAGGCCCATGAGGAGGGGGCTGAGCTGGGCTGGATTGCCTACAGCCACGAGAGCGCGGCGGCGGCCCTGCCGGCCCTGATGCACAACATGGGCCCGATGGAATACCAGGACAACTGGGCCCGCTGCTGGGTCGATCTCGGCACTAGCGACGCTTTTGCCCTCGATGTGCTGATCAACGCCCTGGGCCAGCTCAACAACGACGTGCTCGAACTGGAGGAACTGCTGATCGGCGGGCTCAACGACGACTGGCCGATCGAAGAGCAGCCCGATGCGATGTTCGCCGGTCTCGATGGCCTCGACTCGGGCGACCCCGAGGACGACTAGGCCCCACCGTGGTGCGGGAACTGCGGCGGCTGTTGATCCCTCCCGAGCGGCTGGCGGCGAGCGGTGGCGCGTTGCCGCTGGAGCGGCAGGAGGCCCACTACCTGGGCCGGGTGCTGCGGCTGCGGCCCGGCGATCGCTTCGCCGTGGTGGATGGGGCGGGTCACCTCTGGAGCGCGGTCCTGCGCCAGGCCGACCGGGCCGAGCTCGAGCAGCCCCTGGCGGCCCCGCTGGAGCAGGCGGCGGCACCCGCTCCGCACCTGGAGCTGGCGGTCGCCCTGCCGCGCCGGGATGCCGACGTGTTGCTGCGGATGGTGGTCGAATTGGGGATCGATCGGTTCACGCCGCTGCACGCCGAGCGCAGCGTCGGGCCCGAACCTCTCAAGCCGGAGCGTGGCGCCACCATCCTGCGGGAGGCGCTGGAGCAGTGCGAACGGCTGTGGCAGCCCCAGCTGGCGCTGGCCAAGCCCGCCCTGGCCCTGTTGGGTGCCACGCCGCCGCGAGGCCTGGGGCGGGGTCTGCTGGCCACCACCCGCCGCAGCGGCACTCCCCTGCTGCTGGAGGCGCTGGCGAAGCTGGCTGCTGATCCGGCCGCTGATCCGGAGGACGTGCCGGCCGGCGTCACGGTGGCGATCGGGCCTGAGGGTGGTTGGAGTCCGGCGGAGGAGACCCAAGCCCTGGAGCACGGCTGGCAGCCCGTCAGTCTGGGGGCCGCCATCCTCCGCTGCAGCACCGCCGCGGTCACTGCCGCGGGATTGCTCAGCCACTGGCGTGAGCAGGTAGCGGGCTAGGTCGTTGGCTGCGTGGCTGGGGCCTGGGGGTTCAGTTGCGGAACATGCCGGAGGCCATCTCCTTGAAGCCGGCCAGGTTGGCGCCGGCCAGGCGGCGACGGCTGCGCAGGGCGTTGGCGGGGTTGAGGCAGTCGGGGGCGAAGGTGCTCAGGCTCGGTGGGGGCAGGGCCTCCTGGGCCGCCCGCAGTTCGGCGGCGATGGCTTCGGCCGTGGTGGGGCTGGCCGCTGCGTTGGCTGGAACGGGCTCGGGGCTGGCTGCGGCCGCCACGGGCTTGGCTTCGATCGCCTGGGCGACAGCTGGCTTTGCGTCTGCCTTGGCTGGCTTGGCTTCGGCGATGGTCACCGTGGCCGGCACGGCGCCCTCACTGCCCAGGTCCAGAAAAAAGGAGGCCTTGCGGTTGAACACCATCACGGCAGCAGCGTCGTAGGGCGATTATCCGCTGCCCGCCTTCCCGGGCGGTCCGGCCGTCGCGCTGTGCAACACACTTTGATGGCGCCACCATCGCCCCTGAGCGCCCGTTCGTGCCCTTTCCCGCCCCAGCCTTACTACCCGCCAGTGGCTTGGTGGCCCCCCAGGCCTGGAGCCACTGGCTGGTGGCCCTGGCGCTCAACACCCTGCTGATTGCCCTGGCCCAGCGCCTGCCCCTGCTCACCCGGTCCGGCTGGGTACATGCCGGCGCCCTCGGCACCCTGCTGTGGGGGTGTCTGGGCCCTCGGGGCTGGTTGGCGGTGGTGCTCTACCTGGCGCTGGGATCCCTGGTGACCCGCCTCGGTTTTCGCACCAAGCAGGCCCGCGGCCTGGCGGAGGCCCGCGGCGGGGCCCGGGGGCCGGAGAACGTCTGGGGATCGGCGGCCAGTGGTGCCCTGCTGGCCATGGCCGCGGCCCTGGCGCCACGCCCGCTTCAACCCCTGCTGCTGCTGGGCTTTGCCGCCAGCTTTGCCGCCAAGCTGGCCGACACCTGTGGCAGTGAGATCGGCAAGCGCTGGGGACGGCACACCGTGCTGATCACCACCCTGCGGCCCGTGGCCCCGGGCACGGAAGGGGCCATCAGCCTGGAAGGCACCGCTGCCAGCTTGCTGGGCGCTGCCCTGATGGCGGCTCTCATGGCAGCCCTGGGCCTGATCTCCGGCCGTGACGCCTGGCTGTTGGTGACCCTGGTGGGCCTGGTGGCCACGCTGCTCGAAAGCCTGATCGGCGCCAGTGCCCAGCAGCGCTGGGGCTGGCTCAGCAACGAGCTGGTGAATGGCATTCAAACGGCGATTGCCGCGGTGCTGGCGCTGTTGTTGGCGCCGTTGGTGCTGGTGGCGGCCTCCTGAAGCCAGGCCAGCAGGGCCTCCCCCTGGCGCTGGGCCTGGCGGCTGGTGAGTTGGAGCTCCAGGGCCAGTTCGCTCCAGCCCAGTCCGTCGAACCAGTGCCCCTGCAGCAGGCGCTGCTCCAGGTGGCTGCGCTGGGCCAACTGGGCCTGCAGCCATTGGCACCGCCCCTGGTTCGCGTCCTCTCGCCAGCCGGTGGTCGGTGCGCCCAGCTGGTCGAGCAGGCAGCCGCTCTCGTCGCCCTCACCGTCCCTAAGGGGAGCATCCAGGCTGCGCACCTGCAGGGCCCGCTGCACCGCTGCGGCCTCTTCCAGCTGGGCCGGACGGCAACCGAGTGCTTCAGCCAGGGCCGCTGGGGGCAGCTGGTCCAGCTCCTGGCTGCGGCGCTGCTCCTGCAGGCGTCGGGCCCGTTGCTGCAGTTCCCGCAGGCGCCGGGGGGTGTGCAGCGGCTGGCCGTGGTCGCGCACGTCGTGGAGCATGGCGCCCCGAATGAAGGGCACGGCAAAAGTGCTGAAGTTGCAGCTCTGGCGCAGGTCGAAGGCCTCCACGGCCCGGATCAGCCCCAGGTTCCCTGCCGATACGAGCTCGTCGAAGGGCTGGCCGCTGTGCTGGCTCTGGCGCTGGGCCACCATCCGCACCAGGGCAAGGTTGTGCTCCACCAGGGCATTGCGCCACCACAGGCGGGTGGCGGCATCGGGGCTGGCCGCCATCGCCTCAAGCCAGCTGCGGTTGCGGGTGTGCACCTGGGAGGGGCCCAGATCTTCGCAGCGGCGTTGGGGCGGGCAGGCGTTGGCGGTGCTGGGCAGGGTGGGGTGCGGCATGGGGGCGAAACGTCGGTGTTTTCACCGTCGCCGCGGCACCAGGCCTCCCCGTTCCCCTAGTGGAGGGACAAAGCATCACCCGGATGGGGGATGCGCCTGGCTCCCGCTCCGCCCTCAGTTCCGCCCTCAGTAGGCCAGGGGGGTCTGGCCGTGCAGGGGCTGGAGATCGGCCCAGGCCAGCAGGGCCGGCCAGTCACGCACCCGCTGATACACCTGGCGGTGCCCCTCGCTGTTGAGGTGCAGGCCATCGCTGCTCAGCCATTGGGGCCAATCGGAGTCGGCCAGCAAGCCCTCCAGCAGCGGCAGGAACGGCACATCGGCCTCCAGGCAGGCCTCCTCCAGCAGGCCTTCGTAGCGGCGGATGTCGGCCTGGGAATACCAGAGCACCTCGGCGTAGGGCATGGCGGCCTCATCCACCGGCGTGAGGCCGATCACGTGCACCGGGGCCATCGCCCGGGCCTGGCGCAGCAGCTGCTGCAGGCCGAACAGAAAGCCATCGGCATCCAGCTGGGGCCGGCCATCGGCGCGCCCCACCCGGGCCGTGTCGTTGAGCCCCACGCCCAGGAGAATCCCCTGGGGCAGCTGGCGGCGCAGCTCTCCCCGGCAGCCCACCTCGGTCCCTAGGCGCGCGGCCAGCCGTTCCAGCCCGTCGCCACGCACGCCGAGGTTGTAGAGCACAGGACCGCCGGGCAGGTCCATCCAGTGGCGTCGCAGCCGCTCACACCAGCCCCCCTCCAGAGGGTCGCCCCAGCCGAACACACCGCTATCGCCAAGTGCCACCAGCTTCCTGGGGATGGCCATCACCATGGGGGGTCTCCAGCAGCCACAGCCGTGCGCGGTCGCTCAGATCTTCCCCCAGCAAGGTCAACAGCGCATAGGCCAGCACCAAGGCCAGCAGCTGATCCCCGGCGAAGGAACTGAGGGCCTCCAGCAGCTGGCTGCCCAGGCCCGTGGCCCCCACAAGCCCCACCACCACCGATTCCCGCAGGATCACGTCGGCGCGGTAGGCGCCGTAGGCCAGGTAGGGGCGGGCCAGCCCACTGAAGCGGCCGTAGAGCAGGGCCAGGCGTGGCCCGGTGCCGGCGGCTCCCAGGGCCTGCTGCTCGGCCACCCCACTGGTTTCTGACGCCTCCAGCAGCAGGCGGCCGAGGATGCCGAGGTTGTGGAAGCCCAGGGCGAGGGCGCCGGTGAGCACTCCCGGCTGCAGCACAAACAGCAGCAGCAGGGCTGTGAGCGGTGGTGGCCACAGCCGGCCCAGGGCCCACAGCCCGCGCACCAGCCAGCCCCCCGCCGGCCAGGGCTGCACCAGCAGCAGCAACAGGGGGGCCAGGCCCACGGCCAGGGCCGCGGCGGTGAGGGTGAGCAGCAGGGTGTTGCCGATCAGAAGCGGCCAGGGCAGGGCGGCTACCGCGCCCCAGTCGGCGGGTCCCAGGGGGGGGAGCCCCTGCCACTGCAGCAGGGCTGCGGGCCGCACCTCCAGGCCCCAGGCCACGGCCCCCAACAGGGGCAGCAGCACCAGGCCCGCGGCCACCATCTCCCGCCCCTGCCGTCCCACGGCCCGCTGGCGCAGCCCCAACCGGGCCGGCATGGCCCAGCGCCGCCGCAGCCAGCCCAACAGGGCCTCGAGCAGCAGCATCACCGCCAGCAGCAGCCACAGGCCGGTCCAGAGCTCCGGGAAGGCCAGCGACTGCAGGGTGAGGCGCAGTTCGGTGCCCAGGCCCCCCAGGCCGAACACGCCCAGCAGGGTGGCACTGCGCAGGGCACATTCGAGCCGGTAGCCGCTGTAGCTGATCACCTGCGGCAGCAGGGGCGGGCCCAGGGCCGTGAGCAGGGCCGCCGGCGCCGGTGCTCCGCCACAGCGCAGGGCCTCCAGGTTTGCGGTGGGCAGGGCGTCGAGCAGGTCGCTCACCACCCGGGCCACCAGGGCTCCGAAGGGAATGGCGATCGCCACCACCGCCACCGCCGGTTGCAGCCCCACCAGCTGGAGCAGCAGCAGGCCCCACAGCAGCTCGTGAATGGAGCGGGGCAGGGCCAGGAGGCGGCGGATCCAGCCGGCCGGGGCGGCGCTGCCGCAGCAGCTGCGCCACACCACCCGCGAGCTGGCGATGCCGAGCACCAGGCCCAGGGCCAGGCTGCCGGCCCAGCCCAGCAGGGCGATGCCTGCCGTGACGGCCAGGCCGCCCAGCACCGAACCCAGCACCAGCGGATCCAGCGATGGCCGCAGGGCGGCGGCGGCGAACTGCCCCACCAGCTCCCAGCCGCCGCCATGGCTGATCCCCGGCAGCAGGGCCAGCACCGGCACGAGCACCAGGGCGGGCAGCAGCACCCACAGGGGGGCGGCGGGCCTCATGGCTCCTCGCTGCCGGCGTAGAGCTCCTCGAGCTGGGCTGGATGGAGGCTGGTGCTCGGCTGGTCAAAGACCAGGCGCCCGGCCCGCAGCCCCACGACCCGATCGAACCCCGCCAGCAGATCCGGGCGGTGCAGGCTGAGCAGCAGGGCGCGCGGGGGACTGGCCAGCTCCAGCAGCAGGGTCAGCAGGTCGGCGGCCAGGCGGGGATCGAGGCTGGCGAGGGGCTCATCGGCCAGCAACAGCAGGGGCTCCTGGCGCAGCAGGCGGGCCAGGGCCACCCGTTGCCGCTGGCCCCCGGAGAGGGCCGAAACCGGCTGGTTGAGCAGGGCTGGATCGAGGTCCAGCCGCTGCAGCACCGCCGCACAGGCGCTGGTGTCGAGGGGCAGCAGCAGATTCAGCAGGGCCCGCGGCCAGCCCCATGCCGCCAGGCGGGCGGCGTTGAGGTTCTGTTGCACCGTGAGCTCCTCGATCAGGCGCAGGTCCTGCCAGAGGGTGCCGATGCGGGCTTGCTGGCGGCGACGCGCCCGGGCTCCACGGGCCCGGGGTTCTCCCTGCCACAGCACCTGGCCCTGATCCGGTTCCAGCAGGCCATTGGCCACCGCCAGCAGGGTGCTCTTGCCGGCACCACTGGGGCCCAGCAGGGCCAGCCGCTCGCCAGGTTTCAACTGCAGGCTCACCCGATCCAGGCGCGGCTGGCTGCGCCCCCGCACGGTGATGTCCTGGAGGGTCAGCAGGGAAGTCAAGGGGGATGTTCTGGGCGGCTCCTTGGCTGGTCCGCCACTCTCCATCCTGCCCTTCGGGGGGCTAGCTCAGCAGGGCTTCCAGCTGGCGCTGCACGGTGTCGCGCACCTCCGGGTCGCCCACCAGCCGCAGCTCGCCGCCCTGGGGCCACCAGTTCAGCTTCAGGTTGCTGACCCCGTCGTCAAAGACCGCCAGTTCAAAGGCCCCTTTGTGCTGCCACTGGCAGGGCACCCCGAGTTGGTCGACCAGCGCCTTGAGCTCCTCCAGGGACCCGTTGAACACCATGGTTTGTCAGCAGGGTGAAGGCCGTTGTCTTCAGCCATCAACACTACGCCTCGCAGCACTGACCTTCAGATTTGGCCTGCAATCAGAACTCTTTGTGAATTCCGTAGCTTCGACGACATTTTGATGGGATTCAGGCGTTGTTCCGACTGTCTGGTTGACACGATTTGTGGGAGGGTAATTCCCATGTCTCCAGATTTTGAGTTTTGAGTATCACCCCCCGTTGCGAAGACTTTGCAGGCCTATTCGCCCTGTTTGATCTCAACGGGGATGGATGGATCTCGGCCGACGAGGTGGAGCGCGTGTTGGCCAGCATGGCCGGGGTTGTCGCCGCCGCTGACGGGGAAGCGCTGCGCGATTTGGTGGCCATCGATGGGCGGGTCACCCTGGCGGCGTTCAGCCTCTGGGCCCAGGGGCGACCTGGCTTGGCCCTCTCCTCCACCCTGCGCGAGATCTTTGCCCTGGTGGACAGCGACGGCAGCGGTTCCCTCAGTGCTGCTGAGCTGGAGGTGCTGCTCGCCGCCCTAGCCCCCTCCTGCCCTGAGCTCCCCTCGGTGGAGGGGCTGCTGGCCGCCCTGGACCGCGACGGCAATGGCGACCTCAGCGTGGAGGAATTTCTGCAACTGCTCGATGCCGATACGGCGATCGTGCTGTCGCTGGCGGATCTCAAGCGGCTGAAAAAGACCTTGGCCCAATACGTCGGGGCCGCCCGCCGCCCGCGGGTGGCCCTGGTGGAGGTGGACTGCGACCTTGGTGCCGGAATTCCAGGTGCTGGTTCAGGCATTGACCTGCTCAAGCAGGCGGCCATCCGCCAGCAGGATCTGCGCCAGCTCAGCGATCGCCTTGTGGAGGAGATTCAGGGGCAGACCAGGCCGGGCGCGCGGGCAGCGGAACTGGGCATGGACACCGGCACCCCCCACGCCCGTCACATCGAGACGATCGCGGCTGTGATGGCGGATGCGGCCGCGTTGGTGGCCTCCACCCTGGAACGGGGGCTGTTCCCGATCGTGGTTGCGGGAGACCACTCCACGGCGGCGTCCACGATCGCCGGCATCCGCCGGGCCCATCCCGATCGGCGCCTGGGCGTGGTGTGGATCGACGCCCATGCCGATATCCATTCCCCCTTCACCACGCCCTCCGGCAACATGCATGGGATGCCCTTGGCCATCGCGGCAGGCCACGACAACCATCCCGAGGCCATCAATCAGCCGGATGGGGCCACCCGCTTGCTCTGGGAGCAACTCCAGCAGCTCAATGGCACGGGCCGGGCGTCGATCGCCCTGGAAGATCTGATCTACGTGGCGGTCCGCGATACGGAGCCGGCGGAGGATGTCACCCTCGAACAGTTTTCCATTCCCGTGTTGAGCACGGAAGACGTGCGCCGGCTCGGGCCTGAGCAGGCAGCCCAGCGCTGTCTCGACCATCTGCAGGCCGTGGATCTGATCTATGTGAGTTTTGATGTGGATTCCATGGACTCCACGATCTGCAAGGGCACCGGCACTCCCGTGCCCGGAGGGCTCTGGGCTGATGAAGCTCGGCAGCTCACCCGCGCACTGCTGGCGGATCCCAGGGTGTGTTGCTGGGAGATCTGTGAAATCAATCCCCATCTCGACTCGCTCAACACCCTGGCTGAGGTGTCCCTGGGCCTCTATCAGGAGGTGTTAGAGGTGCTCGACGCCCGTTTGTAGGTCGGTGGTCACGCGTTCTGATTCGGCCTTCGACCTGCTCAAGGGCGTGCTTCAGCCACCGGTGTCCCTGCGGACCCAGCTACAGCGGCTGCTGCCCACCAGTGGCACCCTTCACCAGCTGCAGGCCCCGGCCGCCGAGCTCAACCCAGGCCTGGTGTCCGTGCTGGCCGGATTGCGGGGCCTGGCCCAGGTCATCTTCATCAACAACCCGATCAGTGGCCTGGTGCTGCTGGCTGCCTTTTGGGTGCAGTCCCCGGCGACGGCGCTGCTGGCCCTGCTGGGTGCCGCCGCCGCCCACGGCACGGCCAGCCAGCTTGGCCTTGAGCCAGGGTTGCGACAGGAGGGCATCTATGGCTTCAACGGTGTCTTGGTGGGCTGCGCCATCGCCCATTTCGCCCAGCTGGATCGGCCCTGGGCCGGCCTGGTGTGGGCGGGCCTGGTGCTGGTGGGTGGGGCGCTGAGCACCCTGTTGCTGGAGGGGCTGCGCCGCGGCCTGCATCGCCGCACCGGCCTACCGCCACTCACCCTGCCGTTCTGCCTGGTTTCTTGGGCCCTGTTGGCCCTGGGGAGCCTGGAGCCCGGAGCGGTGCTCCCCCTGGCCCAGCCCACGGCCTGGCCCGAGGTGGGCGGGGTTTGGCAGGCTGTGGCCCTGGGCTTGCCCCGGTCCGTGGGCCAGGTGTTCCTCTGCTCCAGCCCCTGGAGTGGCCTCCTCGTGGCGCTGGCCACGGCCCTGGCCAGTCCCCTGGCGGCCGGTCTCGGCCTGTCGGGCGCCCTGGTGGGGATGGCGACTGCCCTGCTGGTGGGTGCCCCCACCGAGGCCGTCGCCCAGGGGATCTGGGGGTACAACGGCCTGTTGGTGGCCATCGCCTTGGGGGGGATTTTCTATGCCCCCACCCTGCGCAGCCTGGCGGTGGCCCTTGGGGGTGCGGTGCTGGCCACCCTGCTCCAACTCGGCTGGGCTGGCGCCCCCACCCAGGCGTGGCCGTCGCTCACCCTGGCTTTTGTCCTGGCCACCTGGGCCGGGCTGCTGCTGGTGCGCCAGGCCCTCCCCGCCCTGATTCCCGTGTCGGTGCATGGGATCCTCACCCCGGAGGAACATCGGGCCCGCTTCGTGTTGGCCAAAAGCCTGCTGGTCGATTTCCGCCGCAATCTGCGGCTGGGCCTCACCGGTCAGCGTCGTGCCCTGATGGCGGGCCGCGTGCCGGCGCTGATGCGGCAGAAGGTGGCCGTTTTATTCCAGCGCCTCGACCGGGATGGCAACGGCGCGATCAGTGCGGCCGAGCTGCTCGAGGGTCTGGGTCTCGATCCCCAGACCGCGGCCGTCCGGGCTGCCCTGGCCGCCCAACTGAGCCAGGTGCTCCAGGCGATGGACCTCGATGGTGACGGCTTGGTGGATGCCCAGGAGTTCGGTGAATTGATGCTGCGCCTGCAGCGCTTGCGCCTGGGGGAGGGCCGGTTGCTCTCCTACTTGATGCCCGTTGACGCCAACGGCAACGACCGGCTCGATCCCGCCGAGCTTCGGCGTCTGTTGGCCAGCGTGGGCGAACCGCCGCTCAACGCCGAGGAGGAGATTGCGGTGTTTGGCCAGGCGGGCCAGGGCCTCAGCTGGCGGCAGTTCGTCGATCGCCTGCTGCTCACCTGAGCCGGCCTTCAGGCCAGGGTGAGCCGGTAGACGATCAACGCCAGGATCAACGCCACCAGGGACACCTCAACCAGATCGGGGCCGCGGGGATTCATGGCCGTCTCTAGGGCCGCCGCCGTTCGAGGCTGGCTGCTGAGGGCAGGGTCAGGGCCAGGGCCAGCACGGGAATCTCAATCAGCAACTGGCCGTTGCCGAAGGTGATGAAGGCCAGATCCAGAAAGGCAATGCAGCGCAGGAACAGCGACCAGGCCTCATCGCCTTCGTTGCTGGCGCGGGTCCAGATCACCAGGCCGGCGAGCAGCAGCACCAGATCGATCAACCAGACCAAGACGCTGATGGGCCGGACTGGGCTGATTCTGAATGGTGTGGTGCCCGCCCGGCCAGGTTTTGTCAGCGGATCTTGCCGATCTGGCGCCCCACCTGCTCGATCTTTTTGTATTCACCCGCTTTGACGGTGGTGAATTGTTGGGCACCGAACAGCTCGAGGATGCGCTTCTGCTCGGGATCGCTCGGCCGCCAGCCCACAATCGCGGCGCGCAGCTTGGCCGTGAAGCCCTTGCCAAAGCGCTGATCCAGGTTGGGTTGGCCGAGCCAGAGATAGTCGGGGTAGCTGGGGGTGCGCCAGATCTGCACCACCTTGGTGCGGTTGGCCTTGCCGCTGCGCAGGCTGCTCTTCCACACCTGTTCGTTCACGGCGCCGGCGTCGTAGGCACCGCTCTGCACCAAGGCGATGGTGGCGTCGTGGCTGCCGCTGAAGCCCGGCGCGCCACCCGCGAAGTCGCCCAGCTTCACCCCCGCCTGGCTGAGGAAGTACTGGGGCATCAGCCGCCCGGAGGTGGAGCTCTCCGAGCCGAAGGTGAACCGCTTGCCCTTGAGCGCCGCCAGCCCCTTCTGGGTCTGGATCGGCTTGATCCCGCTGCGGGTGTTGGCGATGAACACGCTGTAGAACTGGGCATCGATGTCCCGCTGGGCGATCATCTGGGCCCCGGGTTTCTGCAGGCTGGCCTGCACACCGGTGAGGCCGCCGAACCACACCAGATCGAGATTGCCGGTGCGGAAGGCGCTGACGGCAGCGGTGTAATCGGTGACCGGCACATAGAGCACCTTCACGCCGAGCTGGCGGCCCAGCTCATTGGCCACCAGGCCGTAGAGGCGGTTCAGTTTTTCCGGGTTCTGATCGGGAATGGCCCCGATGCGCAGCACCGTCTGGACTTGGGCTGGCTTGGGCTGGGTTGCTTGCTGGGCCAAAGCGGGCGGCAGCAGGCCCCCCAGCTGGGGAGAGAAGACCGCCGGCAAGACGGTGAGGCAGAGCCCCGCCACTGCGGCGGTCCAACGTTCTCGAGCAGGCATGGCGGTGGGTCGTGGGGGTGGTTTGGGGTTCTAGAGGGTGGCCAGGAAGCGTTGCAGGCGTTCGAGACCGTTTTCGATGGTGACCGGTCCGGCGGCGCAGGACAGCCGGATGCAGCGGTCGTCGCCGAAGGCCACGCCCGGCACCACCGCCAGTCCCACCTCATCGAGCAGGCGGTTGCACAGGGTCATCGAATCGAGGCCGTAGGCACTCACATCGGGAAAGGCGTAGAACGCCCCCTCCGGAGGCAGCAGTTGGAGCCGTTCGATCGCCATCAGCCCAGCCGTGAGCAGGCTGCGGCGTTCATCAAATTGGGCCGCCATCGCCCGCACACAGTCGCGGGAGGCGCTGATCGCGGCCAGGGCGCCGAACTGGGCAAAGCTGCAGACGTTGCTGGTGCTCTGGCTTTGCAGGGCACTGGCGGCGGCTACCACGGAGCGGGGACCAGCCAGCCAGCCGATGCGCCAGCCGGTCATGGCCCAGCCCTTGGCAAAGCCGTTCACCGTGAAGATGCGATCGGCCAGGTCGGGGGCCACGGCGGCAAAGCTGTGGTGGGTGTGGCCGGGAGCCAGCAGGAACTCGTAGATCTCATCGCACACCACCGCCACCTGGGGATGGCGGCGCAGCACGGCGGCGATGGCCTCCAGCTCCGGCCGGCTCAGCACCATGCCGGTGGGGTTGCCAGGACTATTGAGCACCAGCAGCTTGCTGGCCGGGGTGATGGCTGCCTCCAAGGCGGCGGGATCCAGCCGGAATCCCTGGGCCGCCGAGCTGGGCAGCAGGGTCACCGAAGCACCGGCCAGCTGGGCGATCTCGGGATAGCTCAGCCAGTAGGGAGCGGGCAGCAGCAGCTCGTCGCCGGGCTCGAGCAGCACCTGGAACAGGTTGTAGAGGGCCTGTTTGCCGCCGTTGGTGACCAACACCTGGTCGGCGGTGGTGGGCACCTGGTTTTCCTGGCTGAGTTTCGCGGCGATGGCCTCCCGCAGGGCCGGCTCACCAGCGGCGGGGCCATAGCGGGTATGGCCGGCCTCGAGGGCCGCGGCGGCGGCCTGACGGATGAAGGCTGGGGTGTCGAAGTCGGGTTCGCCGGCGCTGAGGCTGCAGATGTCGTGGCCGTCAGCCTTGAGGGCCTTCGCCCGCGCGGCGATGGCCAGGGTGAGGGACGGTTGCAGGGCCTGCGCCCGCGCGGACAGGGAGGGGGTGGTGGTGGGTGCGGCGATCATCCCTCCTGTCTCCGGCATCGGGACGCGCGGCATCAGCACTGGAAACCATCCTGCCGCACCGATTTCCCGCGTACGGTTCAAACCGGCACGAAACGGCCAACCAGTCACACCTTGATGGCTCCGTGCCGATGGCCCTCCCGCCTGCCCCGTCCGATTCCCTACAAGGGCTGGCCCTGGCCTGCGCCCACTGCCGCCGCTGCGGCCTGGCCGACGGCCGCCAGCAGGTGGTGGTGGCTCGCGGCAACCCCGAGGCCAGGCTGATGCTGATCGGCGAGGCGCCCGGGGCGCAGGAAGACGCGGAGGGCCTCCCCTTTGTGGGCCGCTCCGGTCGCCTGCTGGATCAGCTGCTGGCCGCCGCTGGTCTGGATACCGCGGCGGATGTCTACATCTGCAATGGGGTGAAGTGCCGGCCCCCTAACAACCGCAAACCCACGGCCGGGGAGATGGCCGCCTGCCGCCCCTGGCTGGAGCAGCAGATTGCCGCGGTGGATCCCCCGCTGATCGTGCTGCTGGGGGCCTCGGCCCTCGAGGGGGTGCTGGGGATCCGTGGTGGAATCACCCGGCGGCGAGGTCAGTGGCTCAGCAGCCCGGCGGAGTGGCTGCGGGGCCGGCGGCTGATGCCGGTGCTCCATCCCTCCTATCTGTTGCGCTTCCAGGCGCAGACCGAGGGCTCTCCCCGGGCCCTCACCGCCACTGACTTGTGGGAGGTGCGGCGAGCCTTGACGGCGCTCGAAGCGAGCCAACATGGGGGATCCAGCCCGGGCCCATGACCGCATCCTTTGGAGCCAGCTCGGGTCAAGCCAGCGCCCCCTCGCCGTGCCGGATCGCCTTCAGCCATGCCTTCTCGGAGCTGCTGGTGGTGCAGAGCGTCCGGGCCCATGCCGACCGGCGCGCCAGGGAGGTGGGGGGCGTGGCGCTGATCCACGGCACCACCCAGAACGGCGATCTGGCCCACCAGTTGGCGGAACTGTCGGCCTGGATTGATGCGGGTGTGGAGGCGATTGTGGCCATGCCGATCGATGGGGCCGCCCTCCAGCCGCTGATGGCCCGGGCCCAGGCCAAGGGCATCCGCGTTCTCAGCTACGCCTTTCCCCTGGAGGGAAGTGATGGTGAAGTGGGTTTCGACGCGGTGCTCTCCGGCCGCCAGTGCGGGGCCGCCGCCGCGGCCTTCATCGGTGAGCAGTTTCCGCATGGGGGGGCGAAGGCTCTGGTGGGGGCCCTGGCGGCCGCCCCCCTGTTTGCCCCGCGCTGGCTCGAGCCGATCAGCGCGATCGAGGCTGCCGGAGGACAGATCGTGGCCCTTGGCGACGGGGCCACGGTGGAGATCGGTCGCCGGCAGACCGAGGAGGCGCTGCGGGAGCACCCCGATCTCGCGATCGTGATCGGCATCAACGACGAGTTTGCCGTGGGTGCGGCCCAGGCCTTTGAAGCGGCCGGCAAGGATCCGTCCCTCTCCTTTGTGTGCGGCCAGGACGGCGCGCCGGAGGGGCTGCGCGAGATCAACCGGGGCCTGCACTACAAGGGTTCGGCGGCGATCCTGTTCGACCAACTCGGCGCCGCCATCGTGGATCAGTCCCTCCACGCCATCGCGGGCCAACCCGCTTCGATCCGCATCCCGTCTGAATACGTGTCCCTGGCGGATCCCGATCGCCTCAACCAGCTGCTCTCGGCGTTCGGCAGCCTCGGCGGCTGAGCAGCGGTCGCCAGTTCTGCGGCGGCTGTGACAGGCTTTCCCCACCTTCCGGCCCCGATCCATGACCGGCACCCTGGCCCGCCCAGACGCCTCCTCTCCCGACCGGGCCACTGCCGCCGACTGGGCCAGCGACCCCCGCTTCGACACCCAGATCCACCGCCGCAAGACCCGCAGCGTGCGGGTGGGCAGCATTTGGGTGGGCAGCGACCACCCGGTGGTGGTGCAGTCGATGATCAACGAGGACACCCTCGACATCGCCGGTGCCACCGCCGGTATCCGCCGCCTGCACGAGGCCGGCTGCGAGATCGTGCGGCTCACGGTGCCCTCCCTGGCCCATGCCAAGGCTGTGAAGGAGATCCGCCAGCGACTTGAAGACAGCTACCAGCCGGTGCCGCTGGTGGCAGACGTGCACCACAACGGCATGAAGATTGCCCTGGAGGTGGCCCAGCACGTCGACAAGGTGCGGATCAATCCGGGGTTGTTCGTGTTCGACAAGCCCGATCCCAACCGCACCGAATTCAGTGCCGAGGAGATCGCCGCCATTGGGGAGCGCATCACCGACACCTTTGAGCCCCTGGTGAGCCTGCTCAAGGAGCAGGACAAGGCCCTGCGCATTGGCGTCAACCACGGCTCGCTCGCCGAGCGGATGCTGTTCAGCTACGGCGACACCCCGCTGGGCATGGTGGAAAGTGCCCTCGAGTTCATCCGCATCTGCGACCGGCTCGATTTCCACAACATCGTGGTGTCGATGAAGGCCTCGCGGGCACCCGTGATGATGGCCGCCTACCGGATGATGGCGGCCCGCATGGATGCGGAGGGCTTCCACTACCCCCTCCACCTGGGCGTCACCGAAGCGGGTGATGGCGATTACGGGCGCATCAAGAGCACGGCCGGCATTGCGCCCTTGCTGGCCGAAGGGCTGGGCGACACGATCCGGGTCTCGCTCACCGAAGCTCCGGAGAAGGAAATCCCCGTTTGCTATTCGATTCTGCAGGCCCTGGGGCTGCGCAAGACGATGGTGGAATACGTGGCCTGCCCCAGCTGCGGTCGCACCCTGTTCAATCTGGAGGAGGTGCTGCACAAGGTGCGCAATGCCACGGCCCACCTCACCGGTCTCGACATTGCGGTGATGGGCTGCATCGTCAACGGACCCGGTGAGATGGCCGATGCCGACTACGGCTATGTGGGCAAAACCCCCGGCACCATCTCCCTCTACCGCGGCCGCGAGGAGATCCGTCGCGTGCCGGAGGCGGAAGGGGTGGAAGCCCTGATTGCCCTGATCCAGGAGGATGGCCGCTGGGTCGAGCCCTGAAGCTCACCGGTTGTCATCCGGTTACCCGCCCCGGTTGGGGTGGGACAACGGCGCTAGTTTGAGAGCACGTTTCCCGGGCCCTGACGGCTCTTCAAGATGGCCAGCCCCCGCGCCAGCCTGCTTGTGCTGGTTGGCATCGGCGCCTGTGCGGCCACGGCAGTTGTGGCCAGGGAAGTGGTGACCCCCCCGGGGGGGACGTCGCGCATCAGCGACAGCCCCAAGGAAGTGATCGACCAGACCTGGCAGATCGTTTTCCGCGATTACCTCGACATCAACGGCAAGTACAAGCCGACGCAGTGGCGCCAGATGCGGCGCGATGTGCTGGCCAAGAGCTACGGCAATCCCAAGGAGGCCTACGAGGCCATCCGCGGCATGCTCGGCAGCCTGGATGATCCCTACACCCGTTTTCTCGATCCACGGGAATTCAAGGAGATGCAGATCGACACCTCGGGAGAACTCTCCGGGGTGGGAATTCAGCTGAGCCTCGACAAGGACACCAAGAACCTGGTGGTGGTGTCACCGATCGAGGGCTCGCCCGCCTCCCGGGCCGGCGTGCAGCCCAAGGACGTGATCGTGGCGATCGACGGCAAACCCACCAAGGGGATGAGTACGGAGGATGCGGTCAAGTTGATCCGCGGCCAGGCCGGCACCACGGTCACCCTCACCCTCAAGCGCAAGGCCCAGATCCTGGAGCTCCCCCTCACCCGGGAGCGCATTGAGCTCCATGCGGTCGAGCATCAGATCAACACCACCGCGGATGGCGTGAAGGTGGGCTACATCCGCCTCAAGCAGTTCAATGCCACGGCCACCAAGGACATGCGCCTGGCGGTGAAGGACCTGGAGGAGAAGGGCGTCCAGGGCTATGTGCTCGACCTGCGCAGCAACCCCGGCGGCCTGCTGATGGCCAGCGTGGAGATTGCCCGTCAGTGGCTCAACGAGGGCACGATCGTGTCCACCAAAACCCGCGATGGCATTCAGGACGTGAAGCGGGCCAATGGCCGCGCCCTCACCACCAAACCCCTGGTGGTGCTGGTGAATGAAGGCTCGGCCAGCGCCAGTGAAATCCTCTCCGGTGCCCTGCAGGACAACCATCGGGCGGTGTTGGTGGGCCAGAAAACCTTTGGCAAGGGCCTGGTGCAGTCGGTGCGCGGCCTCTCCGATGGCTCCGGCATGACCGTGACCATCGCCAAGTACCTCACCCCCAGCGGCCGGGACATCCACAAGCACGGCATCGACCCGGACGTGGCGGCGAAGATGACCGAGCTGGAGGCCCAGCGTCTCAAGCTCGAAGATCTCGGCACCAAGAAGGACAGCCAGTACCGGGTGGCGGAGTCCACCCTGGTGAAGCGGCTGCGCACCGCCAATGGGGTGGACAAGGCCTACAACCCAGCCAGCGCCAACCTGCCGGCTGCCCTGGCCAAGCCCGCGGTCGCCGCTCCCTGAGGTCCCTGTGGCTGCACCAGCGGAATCAATCTGGGCCCTGAAGCCCTGGTGGTGTCAGCCCTGGAGCATCGTGCTCACGGGGCTGATGGTGCCCACCGGGAGTTGGCTGTTGCTGCAGCGCTGGTGGATCACCGCACCACTCGCAGCCGGCGTTGTGGTGTGGTGGTGGCTGTTCTTGGTGCTGGTGCCGCGGGCCTACCAGCACGATCAGAGTGAGGTCTGAAGGGGGCGCTCCTCAGGCCACCGGCTGCATCAGGCCGCCACCGGGGCTGGAGTCGTCGTCGTCGTTGTTGTTGCCGGTGTCTCCCTGGAGGATGGCGTAGAGGCCAAGGGCCAGCAGGCTCACCACACCAGACACGAGGCTGAAGCCCCCACCCAGGCCACCGGCGAAGCTCGATCCTGCCTCGATCACCTCGCCCATCTGGTCCCGTTACACAAGTTCTCGTGATTGTAACGGACTTTTGCGGGCCGGTGGGTTCTGTTGGGGCTTTTACACCGCCAGCACCGCCGCGTTGGTGGCCTTCAGCTGTTCGGCCCGCTGGGCCGCGGTGAGGCCATCGGCCCCGGGGAGCTGCTCGGCCATCTGGTTCAGCCAGCCCATCAGTTCCTCCAACTGTTTGTCGGCCGGCAGCACCCCCAGGCCCCGGGCCAGCACCTTGGCGGTGCTCCCCGATCCCGCCTGGTACACGAGCCGCCCATGCAGGTGCTGGGGCAGGCCCTGGCGCAGCAGCCGGAAGGCCGGCTCCTCCATCGGGGTGTCCAGGGCGATGTTGGGCGGTTCCGGCTTGATGCGCGAGAAGCCGCAGCGCTTGGCCACCAACTTCAACTCCATCAACTGCAGCAGCGATTGCACCGGTGCGGGGATGGCGCCGTAGCGATCCACCCAGCCGGCCGCCAGCTCCACCAAGGTCTCCTTGCTGCTGCAGTCGGCTGCGGCGCGGTAGGCGGCCATCTTCTCGTCGTTCTCGGTGATCCAGTCGCCGGGGATGAAGGCGGTGATCGGCAGGTCGATCTGGGTGTCGTCCACGGCTGGGATGTCTTGCCCCTGGATCTCGGCGAGGGATTCCTGCAGCATCTCCATGTAGAGGTCGAAGCCGATGGTTTCCATCTGGCCGCTCTGCTCCACCCCCAGCAGGTTGCCCACGCCGCGGATCTCCATGTCGCGCATGGCCAGCTGGTAGCCGGAGCCGAGCTGGGCGAATTCCTGGATGGCCCGCAGCCGCTGGCGCGCCGCCTCGCTCAGGGAGGCATCGCCGGGATAGAAGAGCCAGGCGTGGGCCTGGATGCCGCTGCGGCCCACCCGGCCCCGCAGTTGATAGAGCTGGGCCAGACCAAACTTGTGGGCGTCCTCGATCAGGATCGTGTTCACCCGCGGGATGTCGAGGCCGCTCTCCACGATCGTGGTGCAGAGCATCAGGTCGGCCTCGCCGGCGTTGAAGGCCACCATGGCGCTTTCGAGCTCGCCCTCGGCCATCTGGCCGTGGGCCACCAGCAGCCGCAGGCCCGGGATCATGGCCCGCAGCTGGGCGGCCACATCCTCGATGCCCTCCACCCGGGGCACCACATAGAAGATCTGGCCGCCGCGGTCGAGTTCCTGGCGGATGGAGCTGCGCACCGCCTCCTCATCAAGGGCGGCGAGGTGGGTTTTGATCGGCCGGCGCAGGGGCGGTGGCGTGGTGATCAGGCTCATCTCCCGCACGCCCGAGAGGCTCATGTAAAGGGTGCGGGGAATCGGCGTGGCGCTCAGCGTCAGCACGTCCACGTCCTTGCGCAGGGCCTTGATCTTTTCCTTCTGGTTCACGCCGAAGCGCTGTTCCTCATCCACCACCAGCAGCCCCAGTTGCTTGAAGGTGGTGCTCTTGCCCAGCAGTTGGTGGGTGCCCACCACCACATCCACGGTGCCGGCGGCCAGGCCTTCCTGGATCACCTTGCGCTCGCCGGCGGTGCGGAAGCGGTTGAGCAGGCTCACCTTGAGGGGATAGGGGGCGAAGCGTTCGGTGAGCGAGCGCCAGTGCTGCTGGGCCAGCACGGTGGTGGGGGCCAGCATCGCCACCTGTTTGCCGGCGGTCACGGCCTTGAAGATGGCGCGGATGGCCACTTCGGTTTTGCCGAAGCCCACATCGCCGCACACCAGCCGGTCCATGGGTTGGGGCTGCTCCATATCGCGCTTCACATCGCTGATCGCCTTCACCTGGTCGGGGGTGGGTTCGTAGGGGAAGGAGTCTTCGAGTTCGTTCTGCCAGGGTCCATCGGCGGGGAAGGCGAAGCCCGGTGCCTGGTGGCGCTCGGCGTAGAGCTTCACCAGGTCCACCGCCACCTTGCGCACGGCCTTCTTGGCCCGCTCCTTGGCCTTCGCCCAGGCGGTGCCACCCATGCGGTTGAGGTCGGGCGGGGTGTCGGTGCTGGCGCGGTAGCGGCCCAGGCTGCCCAGCTGGTCGGCGGCCACCCGCAGCAGGCCGTCGGCGTACTGCACCACCAGGTAGTCGCGGGACTCGCCGCTGATGGCCAGCTTCTCGAGCTTGAGGAACTTGCCGATGCCGTGGTTGCGGTGCACCACGAAGTCGCCCGGCTGCATCTTGCCCGGATCCACCGTGCGGCTGGCGGCCTTGCGGCGACGGCGCACGTAGCCCGTGGCGGCCAGGGCGTGCTGGCCGAAGAATTCCCGGTCGGTGATCAGCACCAGCTTCCAGGCCGGCAACTGCAGCCCTTCGAGCTCGGCGGTGCCCTTGGTTTTCAAGGCCACCGGCGTGGCCTGCTCCACCAGCCGGTCGATGGCCGGGATGTCGTTGGGGTTGGGCACGAAGCGGGTGATGCAGTCGTGCTCCTCCAGCAGGGCCACCGCCCGCGAGGGCTGGGCCGAGAGGAGCCACACCGTGGCCTTTTCGGCCACAAAGCCCTTTACCAGGCCCGCCAACTTGCCGAAGGCGTTGGGGTAGGCCGGCACGGAGCGGGAGGCCAGATCGAAGCTGTTGGGGTGGTTGTCGGTTTCGTGCAGTTCCTCCAGGTCGAAGCCGGTGAAGGCCGTTGCCTGCTCCAGCGCCTCAGCCGGGGGGCGGTGCAGCCGGGGGGGCAGCAGCTCAGGGGCGGTGCTGGCATCCAGGCCCAGGTCCTGCACCACGTCGGCGTAGTGGTCGCCGGCATGGTCAAACCACTGCTGGCCGTGGGAAAGGCAGTGGCGCCGCCCATCGATGGCGATCAGGGTGTTGGGGGGCAGGTAATCCAACAGTGAGGCGGGGTGCTGCCAGGCCAGGCCCATCAGCCGTCGCATGCCCTCCGGGGTGCCCCCTTCGAGCAGCAGCTCGAGGGCTTCTGGGCTCAGCAGCTGCTCCAGTCCATCGGGCATCGAGTCGCGCAGGGCATCGGCCACCAGGGGGCCGTAGCCGCTGGGGGTGAGGCGCACCACCTCGATGGCGTCGAGGGAGCGCTGGGAGGCGGGATCGAACTCCCGCAACTTCTCCAGCTCCTCACCAAAAAACTCAAGCCGCACGGGCAGCTCAGCACTCACCGGAAACACGTCGACGATGTCGCCGCGGCGGCTCCAGCTGCCCTCCTGTTCGATCGTGGGCACCCGCTCGTAGCCGAGCCGGGTGAGGGTGGTTCCCAGCTCTTCAAGATCGACGCACTCGCCCTTGCGCAGGCTCAGGCACTGGGCCTGAAGGGCGGCGGGCGGCGGCAGGTGGGGCTGCAGGGCCCGCTCGGTGGCCACGATCGCCAGCCGGCGGGGGCCGGTTTGGGCTGGCAGATCCAGCAGCTCGCCCAGCACCTGCAGTTGCCCCCAGGTGATCTCACTGGTGGGATCAAAGGGCTCGTAGGGGCTGCCTTCGCTGGTGGGGTACAGCTGACAGCTGTTCCAGCCCATTAGCTCCAACAGGGCCGCCCAGCGCCCGGCCTCCTCCAGGGTCGGCACGAGCACCAGCAGTGGCGCCTGGCTGCTGCCCGCCAGGGCGCTGCTCACCAGGGCCCGCGCGGCCCGTCCCGCTCCGGAAAGGCGGAGCCGTTCGGGGCGCTCCAGGCGCGCCCGCACCTCCGCCGTCAGCGGCACCTGCTGCAGTTGGCGCACCAGGGCGGAGAGGGGCATGGGCGGTGCGGAGGGCAGCTGGCTCCGATCTTCGCAACCGGCCCCAGACTGGTGGTGGTTGCCTGCAGCTTCTGGCCCGAACCCGCCGCCCGTCTCAACAGCGCCTGGTGCTGGTGGCGGCGGGCCTGCTGCTGCTGGGGGCCGGATTGGCCGCCTGGCCGCTGAGGCCGCCTGGGGGGGCCTCTTCAGTGCTGGCCCGTTCCGCGCCCCCAGCGGCCGGGCTCTCGCCAGCGGCAGGTCTGTCGCCAGCGGCCGAGGCGACCCTGCTGCAGCACTTGGCGATCGCCGACCGGCAGTGGTTGCCCCGGGCGGAGACCCTGCCCAATGGCGCCACCCGCTACCACTACCGCCGCCGTGCCGGGGAGCCCAAGCTGTCGGTGGCCGAGCTGCGGGCGCTGATCGCCAACCCTCCCAGCTTCGGGGCGGAGCGCCTGGCGATCGGGGAATTGCTGACGGTGCTTGCTGCAGCTGGGGTGCGCCTGGAACTGACCCAGCCGCGGAAGAGCGGGGCCGCGGGGGAGTGGGATCCGTCAGCCCGCACCCTGCGCATCCAGCCGAGGGTGGTGGGCAAGGGGAGCCTGGAGTTCGCTCGGGTGCTGAACCATGAGGCCATCCATGTGGCCCAGAGCTGCCGCAACCGGGGGCTGCGATCCAATCCCCGGCCCCTGGGACTCCCCACCCAGGTGCCGGGCCACCTCGCCGGCGTGCTGGAGGAACCGATCTACCGCACGGCATCCGAGCGCGTTCGGCAGTTGGAGCGGGAGGCCTATGCCAATCAGGAGCGTCTCGGGCTGGGGGCCCAGCTCGTGCGCCGCCATTGCTGAATCGCGGCGCAGATCTGTTCGAAACGCGTGATTAGGATTGAACCAAATCCTGGTGACCTGGGTGGATCCTGTTCAGCCTCAGACCCCCTATCTGCCTTCCGACCCTGCTCCTGAGAACGTCGCTCCTGAGAACGCAGATGCTGAGGCGGTTCTCGGCGCCGAGCCTGCCAGCCAGGAGAAGCCCACGATCGAGGCCCTGCAGAACGGCGATCGCCCCTTCGTGTTGGCCAATGCCCTTGGTGAGGTTGTGTCGATCAACGCGGCCTTTCAAGCCACCTACGGCTGGACGGAGGATCAACTGCGCGGTCAGTCGCTGAGCTTGATTCTTCCCGGGGCGTTTCAGATGTCCCACCAGTTGGGATTTTCGCGGTTCCAGGCCACGGAGCAATCCACGATTTTGGCCCATCCCCTGCGGCTCAAGACCGTCTGTGCCGACGGCACTGAAGTGGTGTCGGAGCATTTCATCCTGGGCGAGAAGCGGGAGGCCGGCTGGGTGTTTGGCGCCACCCTCACGCCCCTGCCGGGCTGTGTCGAAACCGATGCCTGATGACACGCTGATCCAGGAGCTGCGCCGCACCCTCGGCCGACTGGATTCGGCCCTGGGTCAGATCAGTGAGGCACTGGTTCTGGTTGATGCCATCGGTCAGGTGTTGTGGTCCAATGCCGCCTTCGATGCGCTGGTGGGGAAGACACGCCTGGAAATCCTGGGTGTAGATCTCCATCGGCTGCTTCCGCTCAACATTGTTCAGGAGCCGATTCTCACCATTGAGCAGACCCGAGGAGGGCTGCTGAAAACAGGTTTTGTGACGGCCATTCTCAGTGAGGATCCGGTGCATGCCCTGGAGATCGAATGGCGTCCCGTGGTTACCGAGGTGCCCAATCCCCTGATGTTTTCGTTCCGGGATGTGAGCGCCCGGATCTCCTTTGATGAGCTGCAGCAGAAGAGTCAGCAGATCGAGGAGAAATGGTTGAAAAGCAACCAGATGTATCTCGATCTGCAGTCGAAGCAGCTGGCCCTGGCCGCCAAGGTGATGAAGTGCCCGGTGACGGGATTGCCGAACCGCCGGGGCCTGCGGGCCCGGATGGCGGCGGCCCTGCGCCAGCTGCGGCGCAAGCCCGGCAGCGTCACCCTGCTGTTCTGTGATCTGAACCGGTTCAAGGAGGTCAATGACCTCTATGGCCACCAGGTGGGCGATGAATTGTTGATTGAGGTGGGCAAGCGCCTCCAGGCCACCCTGCGGCCAGAGGATGTGCTGGCCCGTCTTGGCGGCGATGAGTTTGTCGTGCTGAGTCCCGACATCCCGACGCCGATGGCGGCCGTGCAGGTGGCGGAACGTCTGCAGACGGCTCTTTCGGCTCCCTGGCGGATTCAGGACTATCTGATCACGCCGAGCATGAGCATCGGGATTGCGTCCACGGATGATGCCGAAGTCACGGTCGACGAGCTGCTGCGCCGCGCTGACCTGGCCATGTATGCGGCGAAGGGCAATCCCGAGCGCTCGATCACCATCTTTGACCACGTCATCGATGAACAGGTGAAGCGGGGAATCCTGATCAAACGCCAGTTGCAGGATGCGATTGACAGTGACCTGTTGCGGGTGGATTTTCAGCCCATTGTCAACCTGGAAACCCGAGAATCCGTGGGTTACGAAGCCCTGGCCCGGGTTCGGGATTTTGAAGGGGGTTGGATTTCACCCATCGATTTCATCCCCGTCGCTGAAAGCGTCGGTCTGATTGATCCCCTGGGGGATCTGGTGTTGCGGCGCTGCCTCGAGGTGCTGCGCTTGTTGGGGCATCCGACCACCGATCAGGTGATCTCCATCAATGTCAGCCCCCTGCAGATCTGCCGGGCCGGCCTTGCAGCTCGGGTGATCGCCCTGGCTGAGCGGGCCGGGATTGATCTCTCAGCCCTGGCGATCGAGGTCACGGAATCGGTGCTGATTGATCGCCCCCAGGAAGCGATGCGGGAATTGCAGTCCCTGAGGGCGGTGGGCTGCCGCGTGTATCTCGATGATTTCGGCACGGGCTACTCGAGCATGTCCTGGTTGGCCCAGTTGCCGATTGATGCCATCAAGATCGATCGCAGTTTCGTCATGGGACTGCTCAGCGATCCCCGCCGCGCCCTGGTGGTGGCTTCGATGATCCGCCTCTCCCGGGATCTGGGCCTGGACGTGATTGCCGAAGGCGTGGAGCAGGAAGCCCAGGCCCAGGCCCTACTGGCGATGGGCTGTTGCAAGGCCCAGGGATTTCTCTTCGGTCGTCCCGCGCCGATCCCTGCGTCAGTGGAGGCGAGCTCCCTCTGAGCCGCTCCCCGCTTCGGCCCTGGTCAGCCACTCGCTCTCCAGCAGCATGTTGAATTCGAGCAGCTGGGCATCGCTGAGTTGCTGGCGGCTGGCGAGGCTGAAGTGCTGCTCGAGGAAGCTGCGCCCCTGGCCGGGATCCCACTGCAGTTGCTCCAGCAGCTGGTCGCATTGACGCAGCAGTTCCCGGCGCCGCAGGGGGGCCGGCGCAGTGGCGGGATCCTGGCCCGCCGCCAGCCCCTCCAGCGCCTGCAGGTAGGCCAGCAGATCGCCGTAGCTGGTGAGCCGGTTGCGGCTGGGGTGCCCGAACACCCGTTCCAGGTACGTGCCCTCCTGGGCCCGGTCCCAGCCCAGTCGCTGCAGCTGCAGGTCGAGCCGGGCCAGTTCGCTGCTCCAGTCTTCGGGATCGGCGGGGGGCTCCGCCGCGTCTGGGGGGAGGCTCGGCAGTTGGGGGCTGGGCGGGGCGACGCTGCCCGGAGTGGGCCTGGAGATCGGTGGAGCGATGGTCTGCGGAGCGTTGGTCTGCGGAGCGTTGGTCGGTGGCGCGATGGTCGGTGGACTGGGACTTGGTGCAGTGGTGATGGCTGGCTCGGGGCTCCCGGCTGCTTGGGCTTCCTTGAGCGGCGGATCTGGCAGGCGGCTCAGCAGCCGCTGACGGGCCCGGTCTTCCGCCTCCTCGGCGGTGGCGCCCTCCCCCAGGGCGGCTTCCAGAACCCGCCCGCCGCGACGGGCCCGCACCAGCACCACCCGGCTGCCGCCCTCGGCATGCACGAGCTCAACCTCCAGCTCGAGTTCCGAGCTTCGGTTGGAGCTTTCCCCTGTCACGCCCACGTGCTGTTCCCCAAGGTCCCGGCCTGTTGAAGCTGACTTTCTAGACTGGGTTCCATCCTGACCCGCTGCAGCCCGTGGAAGCGGAGTCGATTCAGTCCCTCACACCGCTGCTCCAGCAGGCCGACCAGTGGCGGGAGGTGCTGCTGCTGCTGCCCCTGCTGGTGGCCCTGGAGGCCGTGCTCTCCGCCGACAACGCCATTGCCCTGGCCGCCATTGCCCGCGGCCTGGAGGATCCGGCCCGCCAGCGTCAGGCCCTCAACCTCGGATTGGCCCTGGCCCTGGTGTTTCGGCTCGGGCTGATCGTGGCGGCCCAGTGGGTGCTGAACTTCTGGCCCTTGCAGCTGGCGGCGGCGGGCTATCTGCTCTGGCTCTGCGGCCGCCATTTGGTGCTGGTGTGGTCCGGCGGCGACGCGGACCCGGCCGCCGCGGCTGGAGCGGCTGGCGCCGGATCGGGCGAGCACGGTTCCCTCCACCATGCCGGCCTGGGCTCGATCGTGGTCACCCTGGCCCTCACCGACCTGGCCTTTTCCCTCGACAGCGTCGCGGCGGCGGTGGCGGTGAGTGATCGCCTGTTGCTGGTGATGGCCGGCGGGGTGATCGGGGTGATTGCCCTTCGGCTCACCGCTGAACTGTTCATCCGTTGGCTGGAGGTGTATCAGCACCTCGAGACCGCTGGCTATCTGGCGGTGGGGCTGGTGGGCATCCGCCTGCTGCTCCGGCTCGGCCTGCCCCAGGTGGTGCCCCCGGAATGGCTGCTGCTGGTGCTGGTGGCGGCCCTGTTCGTCTGGGGCTTCTCCGTGCGATCGCCCCAGCTGGAGCCACCCGCCGAGCCGTGAGGGTCGAGTTGCGCCAGATCGGCAGTGACCGCCTGCTGGAGGTGCTCGAGCTGGACGAGTCCGGCGAGGTGCCCCATCCCGGCCGTTGGCTTGAGGCTGGTGGCGGCAGCTATCTGGTGTTGCAGCGCCGTCACCGCTACCAGCTGCGCAACGGCCGCTATGAACTCGCCAGCGTGGCGTTGCAGGTGAAGGCCCAGCGCCAACCGGCCGATGCCCGCTGGTGGCAGAACCAGTGGGTGATCGGCGATCCCAGCTGCCGCTTCAACGCCCGCAGTCCACTGCTGCGCTGCGCGGTGCTGCCGGATGGTCCCTGCGACCGCTGCAGCCACTTTGCGGCCGCCGGATCCCAGCCCCATGGCTGAGGCGCCGATCCGCTGGATTCAGGGGCAGCGGGTGCAGGGCCACGGCGTGGCCTCTGGCCGTGATCCCAGCTCCCCCTACCCGGCCGGCACCATCAGCCTGCAGAGCCCCTGGTTTGCCCAAAGGGGTCTCGATCTGTCGGACTGCTTCGCCGGCACCCTCAATCTCTCACTGGCCCCCCTGGAGTTGCGCAGCGAGCGCCCCGACCACTGCTTTGAACGGCTGGAGTGGACCGACCGCCATCCGCCGGAGACCTTCCGCTTCTGGCGGGTGCTGGTGCGCCAGGGGGACTCCGCCCCCCTGGCGGGATGGATCTATCAGCCGGATCCGGACACCAAGCTGCACCACGACCAGCCGGCCCCGGTGGTGGAGGTGCTGGCCCCTGTTCTGCCCGACCTGGAGCCCGGCGCCTGGATCTCCCTTGGGGTGGATCCCGATCGCCTCTGGACCGTCGATGGCGCCAGGCTCCGGGCTCGCTTGCTGGAGTTTTTCAAGTTTCGGGTGCTGGCGGCCCAGGACAGCTTTTTCCGCGACTGGCGCGATCCCCACACCGGCGCCTTGGATCCAGCCCGGCTGCGGCCCTGGTTGCAGACCTCCTGGCCCGAGGCCCTGGCGCTGTCGGATCGGGATCTGCGGCTCTGCTGTGAGCGGGCCTGGCAGCTCTACGGACCCTGACGGTGGATCGCGCGGGGCCCCCTAGGGTGGAGGATCTCGCAGCGCCAGCGATCCGTCAGTCCGCTCCCCGATCCGGCACCGCATCGGCCGTTGCCAGTCCCCAGGCGGTGGCCGCCGATCCGGTGCCCAGCGTTGCTGTGGTCGACTTCTCCTCGCTCGGACTCGGTGAGCCGATCCTGAAGGCGGTGGCCGAGAAGGGTTACACCAAGCCTTCGCCGATCCAGGGCCAGTGCATCCCGGCCGTGTTGGCCGGCCATGACGTGATGGCGGCTGCCCAGACGGGCACCGGCAAAACGGCGGGCTTCACCCTGCCGATGCTGGAGAAGCTGCGCCATGGCCCCCATGCCCGCGCGGGTGTGGTGCGGGCCTTGGTGCTCACCCCCACCCGGGAGCTGGCGGCCCAGGTGGGTGAGAGCGTGCGGGCCTACGGCCGCTATCTCGACCTGCGCAGCGACGTGGTGTTCGGTGGGGTGAAGGTCAACCCCCAGATCAGCCGCCTGCAAAGGGGCACCGACGTGCTGGTGGCCACCCCGGGCCGCCTGATGGATCTCTACCAGCAGAAGGCCCTGCGGCTGGATCGGGTCGAGATCCTGGTGCTGGATGAGGCGGATCGGATGCTCGACATGGGCTTCATCCGGGACATCCAGAAAATCCTCGCCCTGCTGCCGCCCAAGCGCCAGAACCTGCTGTTCTCGGCCACCTTCTCCGGGGACATTCGCCGGTTGGCCACCGGGCTGCTGCACAACCCCGTGCAGCTCCAGGCCACACCGGAAAACCGCACGGCGCCCACGGTGGAGCACCTGCTGCACCCCTGCGACATGGACCGCAAGGGGGATCTGCTCAGCCATCTGATCCGCAGCAACGACTGGCAGCAGGTGCTGGTGTTTTCCCGCACCAAGCACGGCGCCAACCGCATGGCCGAGCGCCTCACCCGCGAGGGCATGTCGGCGGCAGCCATCCACGGCAACAAGAGCCAGGGTGCGCGCACCCGGGCGCTGGCCGATTTCAAGGCCGGCTCCCTGCGGGTGCTGGTGGCCACGGATCTGGCTGCCCGGGGCATCGACATTCACCAGCTGCCCCACGTGATCAACCTCGACCTGCCCAACCAGGCGGAGGATTACGTGCACCGGATCGGCCGCACCGGCCGCGCTGGCCACAACGGCCACGCCATTTCCCTGGTAGCAGCTGAAGAGAGTGAACTGCTGCGGGCCATTGAGCGGATGATCGGCACCCGTCTGCCCCGTCAGGAGGTGCCGGGCTTCGAGCCCAAGGTGCTCTCGGCTCCGCCCCTGGATCTCAGTGGCGGCCGCGGCCGCGGGGGCCGTAGCGGTGGGGGCAACGGTGGGGGTGCCCGGCGTGGGGGAGTCGAGGGGCGCCGCCCCCGCCGCCCCGGCGGCTCCGGCCGCTGAGCCAGGGTTCGAGCGAGGTCTGCTCCTCAGGCTGCTCTAAACAGCAGCCGTCGACACACTGGCGGCGGCGGCTGTCGGCTCGAATGGATGGGTTGGAGCTACCGCCATGCCCTACGAGCCCGGATCTCCGGAGTGCCGCGTGCTGATCGACTGCAAGGGACAGATCGAGTCGATGCTCCTGGCCCTGGGGCGCATTGACAACAGCCAGCACATCCGTGATCAGCTGGTCTCGGTCCACAACCAGCTCGAAGGTCTGCACGCCCTGCACCGCAAGGCCTCCCTTCCTCCCGAGAGCCCGGCTGGGGCCTGAGCGCTCAGCTCGCCGGCGAGGCGCTCACCACCATCGGCTGGCGTGCCCGATCGAGGGCCTGCCCCATTTCCAGTCCGTGACAGGTGGCATAGGCGCTGGCCAGGGTCGCCACCCGGCGGCGCTGCAGGGGCTGTTGCTCGTGGCTGACCACATAGCGGCCCGAGGTTTCCCGGTAGATCAGGCAGCCGTTTCCGGTTTCGCCGACGTAGGACAGCTCGTTCCCCATGGATCCGGTGCAAACTCTCCCTCCTCTCTAGCCAGAGTCCGGGGAGCGCAAAAGTGAGTGAGTCCTAACAACACAGAACGTAAGCCGGTTGTTACGCCCCGTCACCCAGGCGGTCGCCGGGCCGGGCCTCAAGCTGCTGGATCAGGCTCTGCCCCTGGGCCGCTGCCTTGCCCTCCAGCTGGGCTTGGCGCAGCAGCAGGGGGCATCCGCCGCTGGCCAGCACCACGCCAACCCCGGGCACGATCGCCAGCACGCTGCCCGGGGGGGCGTCAGCGGTGGGGCCTCCCAGCAGGGCCCGGGCTTCCGCGCTCAGCCCATCCGCCAGCCGGGCGACGAGGGGTTCGGTGGCCAGCAGTTTCAACCGTTTGCCCCGCCAGCTGGTGTGGGCCCCGGGGTACAGCCCCATCACCCGCCGGTGGATCACCAGAGCAGAGGCGCCCCAGTCGATCACGGCGTCCTCTTTGGTGAGCATGCGGGCGTAGTTCAGGCCCACCTCTCCCTGGGCCCGCACCTGCAGGCGGCTGAGGCGCTCGGCTTCCGGGCCCGGTCCTGCGGCGGCGATCGTCGGGAGGGCCTCCACCAGCAGGTCGGCGCTGAGGCTGGCCAGGCGCTGGCCGAGCTGGTGGGCGTTCTCCAGCAGTCCGATGCCAATCGAGCGCTCCAGCAGCACCGGTCCGGTGTCGAGCCCTGCCTCCATGGCCATGATCCCCACGCCGGTTTCGGCATCGCCCTCCAGCAGGCTCCACTGGATCGGCCCCGCCCCCCGCCAACGCGGCAGCAGGGAGCCGTGGGCGTTCCAGCAGCCCAGGGGGGGCTGCTGCAGCACCTCCGGGGGAAGAATCTGGCCAAAGGCCACCACCACATAGGCGTCGGCACCCAGGGCACCGAGCTGCTCCTGGCAGGCAGGCTCGCGCCGGATCCGCTCCGGGGTGAACACCGGGATCCCCAGTTCGAGGGCCCTGGCCTTCACGGGGCTGGGCTGCAGCTCCTTGCCCCGGCCGCGGCGCCGATCGGGCTGGGTCACCACGCCCACCAGGGTGTGGCTGGCGGCCACCAGGGCCTCCAGGCTGGGCACGGCGTAGGCCGGCGTTCCCCAGAACAGGATCTTCACAGGGGCTGCCTCCGGGCTGGGGGGTTAGGCCTCGCCGGTGATCGAGAGGCCCTCGACCCACACGTAGGGGCAGAGCCCATCCGGGGTGATCTTGGCGTCGCCTTCAAAGCCCACAATCGCCTGAAGCACCGCGCGGATGTCGCCGGCCACGGTGGCCGCCTCGATCGAGCGGCTGACGCCGTTGTGCACCAGCCAGCCGTCGAAGGGCAGGGAGAAGGATCCCTGGCTGGCCTTCACCCCGGCGTGCAGGGCGGACAGGGAATCGATCACCACCACCGGCCCTGCGTGGCTGAAGCGGTTCAGCCCCTGTTGGCCGCCGTCGCTGCCCGGCGTGGCCCCGATCTCAAACCAGTCGGCACCGACGGACACCTTGGCGCCCAGGCCGGCATGGCCGGTGGGGGCTACCCCGAAGGCGCGGGCCGTGGCCTCCGAGTGCAGAAAATTCCTGAGCACACCTCCCGCCACCAGATCCAGGGGAGCGGTGGGGGTTCCCTCGCCGTCGAAGGCCGATGCCCCCACGTTGCCGGGGTGCAGACCGTTGTCGCGGATGCTCAGGAACGGCACGGCCAGGCTGGATCCCAGCGAATCACGCTGGCTGAGGCTGACGCCATCGAGCACGGCCCGGGCGTTGAACAGGCTGCTGAAGGCGCCGATCAGATCGAGGAAGGCCTCCGGGCTGAACACGCAGGTGTAATGCCCGGTTTCGATCGGGGCGTAATCCAGGTGGGCAATGGTGCGCTCGGCCGCTTCCTCGATGCAGCCGGCGATGTCGAGGTCAGCGGTGCCGTAACCCAGCCGCACGGCTCCGGCACTGCGGGGTTTGCGACCGGTTTCCTCGGCGCGGGCATAGAGATAGAGGCTCGCCGTCGTGAGCACCTGGTGGCGGCAGGCTCCGTCGCTGTTGAGGTAGAGCCGCTCGCTGCTGCGCTGGGCCAGGCCGTTGTAAGGCACGGTGCCGATGGCGGCATGGCGAGCTAGCAGGTCCCGTTCTGCCTGCTTGAGGGTGTCCAGCAGGGTGAGGATCGGCTGGGGTTCGTGCAGCGGTTGCTCGAGGCTGGCCAGGGGCGCGGTGGCCAGGGGGGAGAAGGCCGGGGTCTCCTCGGCATTGCCGAAGGCGCTGGCATCCCGGGCCCCGGCCAGGGCCCGTGCCAGCCCCCCATCGGAGAGATCCGAGGTGCTGGTGATGCCCACCAGGCCATCGCCGTTCCACACCCGCACCGTGATGGCACTGCGCTGGGCCCCTTTCATCTGTTTGGCTTCCCCGCGATCCACCTGCACGGAGGTGTCGGTGCTGCAGGAGGCCCCCAGGTCCCAGCGCTGGATGCCGGAGCTGCGGGCCAGCTGCTGCAGGCGGTCGCCCAGGGCCTCGGGGTTGAGCGTCGCCGGCGTCTGCTTGGTGGGGTGTTGGTTAGGGGTGTGCTCGTCTGGGGTGGGGAGGCTGGCCATGGTCAACGGCCCCCCACGGTGATCGAATCCACTTTGATGTGGGGCTGGCCGACGGTGACAAAAATGCTGCCACTCACGGAGCCGCAGAAGCCCGCGGCCAGCTCCAGATCGTTGGCACACATCGAGATGCGGGGCATCACCTCCTTGGCTTCGCCGATCAGGGTGGCCCCCTTCACCGGCTTGGTGAGCTGGCCGTTCTCGATCAGGTAGCCCTCCTCCACGGCGAAGTTGAACTGGCCGGTGGGCCCGACGCTGCCGCCGCCCATTGACTTGCAGTACAGGCCCTTGTCCACCGAGGCGATCAGGGCATCCGGGGTGTGGGGGCCCGCAGCGATGAAGGTGTTGCGCATGCGGCTGGCAGCCGCGAAGGCATGGCTCTGGCGCCGGCCGCTGCCTGTGCGTTCGTGGCCCGTGCGCCGTTGGCCGGCGCGGTCACTGAGGAAGCGTTTGAGCACGCCGTTCTCGATCAACACCGTGCGTTGCGGTTCCATGCCCTCATCGTCCATGGAGAGGGAGCCGAAGGCGCCGTCGGTGAGGCCCTCATCAATGGCGGTGACGGCTTCATGGGCAATCCGCTCGCCCACCTTGTCGGCGAAGGGGGTGGTGCCCCGCTCCACCTGGGTGGTTTCCAGCAGGTGGCCGCAGGCCTCGTGGAAGATCACACCGCCGAAGCGGTTGGCCAGCACGCAGGGCATCTGGCCGGCCTCGACGTAGTCGGCGTAGAGCATGGTGCCCACGCTGGCGCAGACATCCTGGGCGGAGGCGTCCGCATCCCACTGGCGCAGGTCATCGGGGCGGCCCGAGGTGCCGTAGCGGCGGCCCAGGCCGGCGCGGTGATCCCCATCGGCGGCGAGCACATTCAGGCCCAGAGACTGGTGCAGACGGATGTCCTGGGCGAAGGTGCCATCGCTGGCAGCCACCAGCACGCTCTGCCAGTCGCGCGCGTAGCTGGCGCGGCGGGCCTGGAGGTGCCGCCCGTGGTTCGCCAGGCGGGCTGTGCCCTCGAGCAGCTTGAGCGTGGCTTCAGCCAGGGAGGGACAGCCGTTGAGCCAGTGGGCCTTGGCCTCGGCGAAGTCAGCCAGGGCTCCGAGGCCCTCGAAGCCGGTGGCGGGGGTGCTGCTGCGGGTCAGGCCGAGCATGCCCAGGGCCTGCTCAAGGGCCTGGAGCAGGCCGCGGTCGCTGAGGTCGTTAGTGCTGACAAACCCGTCCCGTTCCCCGAGGAACACCCGGATGCCAGCCCCCATGCCAAAGGCGGGGCTGACACTGGTGATCGTGTCCTGTTCAGCCAACACCCCGATGTGGTCGGTGCGCTCCAGGAAGATCTCAACCAGGTCGGCCCCGGCGCCCCGCCCCGCTGCCAGCAGGCTGTCGAGGCGTGGTCGCCAGGTGTGATCGAAGCCATCGGCGATGGCGCCCACGGCGGGCATGGTGGCAACCAAGGGGAAGTAGCGAGAGGAAGGGGAGCGGTGCGGCTGGGATCAGCGGACTGAGGGCTGGAACTGCTCGCTGCGGATTGGGGCCATCAGGTAGAGCTTGGCCATCTCGGCCCCGTTGGCGATCCAGTAGGGCAGTTTGCGCAGCACCTTCACGGGAGCGGGGGCTGAACTGGCGTCGGCCTCACTGAGCTTGGCGTTGTTGCTCACCAGACGCTCCAGGCGAACGTAGAACTTCGGATGCTCCACGTTCAGCACCACCGGAAACACCCGGGCGGAGGTTTCGTTGGTCTTGGCGATCACGACCTTGTCGTATTCGCGGGCATCGAGGCCGAGGGCTTCGTAGAACTCCTTGCGGGCCACGTCGCGCACGTACATCGTGGCGAACACGGCCAGCAGGAAGAACCGACACCAGAGGCGGGCGCTCAGGCCACGCACCGTGTCGGGCTGGGCCTTCATCAGGGCGTCAAAGAAGTCGCCATGGCGGTTTTCGTCCTGGCACCAGTTTTCGAAGAAATTGAAGATCGGGAAGATCTTGCTCTCGGGATGCTTCTCGAGGTGGCGGTAAATGGCGATGTAACGCCAGTAGCCAATCTTCTCGCTCAGGTAGGTGGCATAGAAGATGAATTTCGGCTTGAAGAAGGTGTAGGCCTTGCTGGCTGTGAGGAAGCCCAGGTCGAGCTGCAGGCCGAAGTCGCCCATGGCCTTGTTGAGGAAGCCGGCGTGGCGGGCCTCATCGCGGGCCATGTGGGCAAAGCACTCCGCCAGCAGGGGGTTCTTCTGCTTGATGCGGCGGCTCAGCTCCTTGTAGAGCAGGAAACCAGAAAATTCGGAAGTGCAGCTCTGCTCGAGGAATTCGATGAAAACCTGGCGGGTTTCGGGATCGAGCTTGTCGGCCGCTCCCTCAAATTCACCGTTGCGGACGAAGTGGTGACGGTTGTAGTCCTTGCGGAACTCTTCGCAGATGGCCTCCAGCTCCACTTCGTTCGGCCGCAGATCCATCGCCGCCATGGCGTCGAAATCCGTGGTGTAGAAGCGAGGGGTGAGGATCGTGTCCCTGACGGGATCCTTGGTGGCCGGCGCGTCCGGGGTGCCCGTGGCGGCTGGGGAAGGGGCTGCGGGAGTGGCGGTTGCGGCGGGAGGCACCATCGAGCGTTGGGGCTTAGGGCAGTGTCTGCATCGTAGAGGGACTCGCCCTCAGTTCGGGCCGAGCCACTTCTGCCCGTTCAGCCGCTGCACCAGCCGGGACACCAGCAGCGCCAGGCTCATCTTTTTCTCGTCGATCAAAAACGATTCGAGCAGGCTGGGTTCGCTGCCCGCTTCAGCCACGGCCACGGTTTTGGTGGCATTGATGTCGGCTCCGGTGAAGCAGAGCCAGAAGCGCCGCTCCCCGGGCAGGGTGCCCTTGACCATCCAGCAGTTCGCCCCGACGACCGGCATCGGCCCCTGCTCAAAGGAGAGCTCGGGAGCGGGACCGCCGTAGCCCTGTATTTCCTTAGCCAGGGCTGGCATCAACAGCTGGGGCACGTAGCTGTCGAAGGGTTGATCTTCGGGGCTCGGCGGCTTGGCCTTGGCGGGTTTGGCTTCCGCGTTCGCGGCGGGTTGGGCGGCTTCGCTCACCTGTGCAGGCCCCTTGCGGCATCTGAAACGACTTTACGCAGGTCTGACCTGCAGCAGGGGGCCGGTTTCACCAGTCGTCGTTGGCCGGGCCGTCCCAGCCATCGCCCACGGCGGCCGCCTGGGTCACCACCGGTTCGGGGACGGCAGGGGCCTGGGCGGGGGGGCTCGCCGGCGGCCGGCCCTTGCGGATCACCCGGAATGGCACGGCCACGGTGGGGGCCGGATCGCCCGGTGCCCTGGGCGGTCCGGCGGACGGGCCCTGGGCCGCTGGGGTGCTCTGCCGCGGTGAAGGCGTGCGATCGGCGGCCTCCTCCCAGGGTTCCGGGCCGTCCTCGCTCCAGGTCTGGCGGGGATCGCGGGCCGATCGGCGCACCTGGCGGCGCAGGCCCCCTGGTGCCGTTCCCAGGGCCAGGGCGGCACCGGCGGCGCTCAGCCCGGCCCCACCCCCGGCGGCGAGGGCGATCCACACGCCAATCGGCAGGGCAGGAGAGGTCCAGACCAACAGCCGCAGGGCGAGGCTGGGCCTGGGGTTCAGGGCACCCACCAGCAGCACCACCAACAGCGGGGCCAGCAGGGGGAGCAGCAGCAGGCGTTGCAGCAGGACCAACGGACGGACTGGTGGGTAGGGGGGATCTAGAGAGACCGGGTGTCCTGGGATCCTGGCTGGTGGGGCGGCCCTTGCCAACGGCGCAGGTTGCCGAGCTCAAAGCCCAGCACGTCAAAGACCCGGATCACCAGGAAATCCACCATGTCCTCGATGGTCTGGGGTTGGTGGTACCAGGCCGGAACCGGTGGGGCGATGCGGGCACCGGCCTCCGCCAGGGCGGTGAGGTTGCGCAGGTGGATCAGGTTCCAGGGGGTTTCCCGGGGGCAGATCACCAGGGGGCGTCCCTCCTTGAGGTGCACGTCGGCGGCGCGCTCCACCAGATCCAACGCGACCCCGGAGGCGATCCGTCCCACCGTGCCCATCGAGGCGGGCAGGATCACCATGCCCTTGGTGCGGAAGCTGCCGCTGGCGATGCCCGCGGCCTGGTCGTTCCAGCGGTGGCAGCGCAACTGGCCCGACTGGATGCCGGTGCGCTCCCGCCAGAACGCTTCCTGGGCTTCGGGCTCAGACGGCACCCGCAAACCCAGTTCGGCCTGCCACACCCCGATGGCGCCGCGGGAGGTCACGAGCTCCACCGCTTCGTCCGCCTCCAGCAACAGCTGCAGGGCCCGTTGGGCCAGGGGCTGGGCGGAAGCGCCGGACACCGCCAGCACCACTGGAGCGGGTCCGGCCGCGGCAACCATGGCTCAGACCTCGCTCAGGACGGCGATTGGTGCGAAGGGATCGGCCTCCTCATCGGCCTCGCGCTGCTCGGCGCCGCGGGAGTGGTCCGCCTCGGAGGGCTCCTCCCCTTCGGGAAGAATCACAGCCAGGTCGATCTGATGGCGCAGGGCATCCACCTTCTGGATCTCTACCTCCACCTGGTCCCCCAGCATGTAGGTGCGGCGGTTCTTGCGCCCCACCAGCCGGTTCTGGCGCGAGCGGTATTCGTACCAGTCGTCCTTGAGGGAGCTGACGTGCACCAAGCCCTCCACCTGGGAGGGCGGCACCTCCACGAAGAAGCCGTAGCTCTGCACCCCGCTGATCACCCCGGGCAGCACCTGGCCCACCAGGGGTTCGGCCTGGCGCGCCTGCACCATGGCGAGCAGGTCGCCCTGGAGTTCGGCCAGGAATCGCCGGCGTCCATTCAGGCGCTGCACCAGGCCATGCTCCAGCACCTCCTGGTAGGGGGTGAGTTGGCTGGGGGCCAGCAAGGGCCAGTCGATGGCGCCATGGCAGCCATCGGAGGCCAGGTCGACGCTGGTCTTGTGGCGCACGCTCGGACGATCCTTCCCCTCGGTGAGCAACACCACGAGCATCTGCTGGTTCCAGAGATCCGCGTAATGGAGGGTTGGGCAGCACCAGGGGGCCAGGGCGGCCCCTTCCCCCATCAGGCCGGCCAGCGCATGGGTGCCGGGGACGTCACTGAGCAGAATCGGCTTGAGGATGGCCTTGAGCTGCTGCTGGAGAGCCCGGCTGCGGTCGGTGCTGGCGAAGGCTGTGGCCAGCTCCGCCGCACTGGCGTTGCCCTCCTCACTGAGTTCAAGGGGAATGTCGAGGGCCAGGGCGGCGCGGGCCACGTCGTTGAGATCGGCCGCGTCAGCGGTGGCATTGGTGGCGTAGATCGCCGGCAGCGCCAGGGCGGACAGGTGCTGGCCGAGGGCGCGCTCGGCCACGAGAACGGCTTCCCGCAGCACCGCCAGGGGATGGTGGCCCTCCAGGCTGACCATCCAGCCTTCCAGGGCCGCATCGGGGCCGGGCACGGCCAGGTCGCCAAGGCTGGGGATGGCCGGCAGGGGCAGGTTGAGGTCCAGGGAACCGGCGGCCTGGCGCTGCTCCCGCAGCAACCCGGTGACGGTGATCAGCTGGTCCAACAGGGTCAGCTGATCCTTGAGGCCCTTCAGGGCCGGGGGCACGGTGCGGCTCTTGGGTTTGCGTTCTGCCAGGGCGGTCAGGGCGTCCAGGCCAGCGGCAGCCACGGGCTTGATCTGGCTGCGGCAGAAGCGGTAGTGCTCCAGCTGGCCCTCAGGGCTGAGTTCCAGGGCGACCGAAAGGGCGGCCTGGGCCTCCCCCGCCTTGAAGGCTGCGGCTTTGGTGAGGGCGGGGCTCAGCAGGGGAAGCCATTCGTTCCCCACGCAGAAGGCGTCAGCCTGCTGGCGCAGCCAGGTGTCGAGGGCGCTGCCAGGGCCATAGCGCTCGCTGATGGCCGGGGTGTGCACCCACAGGGTCCAGCCCCCCTCGCGCTCCTCCAGACCGAGGCCCGGCAGGGCCGGAGCGTCCTTGCCTGCCCAGGGTTCCAGCAGCAGGACCGGCTGGGCGGTGAGGTCGGTGCGTTCCTTGGCCGCGAGGGCCTTGAGGGTGGCCCGGGGGGGCTGGGGACGGGCGTGGAGGCGGTGCTTGGTGAGCAGCAGGTCGCGGTCGGCCGTTTCGCCGCCGTTCACCGGCAGGCTGCGGGCCACGTGGCCCTGGGGGGCGAACTGGCCCACGGGGTACCGGTCGACCAGCACCTCCACCACGGAGGCCTGCTCAGCCTGGAGATGGCTGGCATCGGCTGGGGGCAGTTCCACCGCCGTCAGCAGACGGTCGTCCAGGGGAGTGGCGATGAGTCGCTCCTCCTGCTGTTCCACCTGGGCCAGCAACGAGGTGGTGTGCCGCTCGAGGATGCATTGCACCCCGCCTTCCGGTGAGCGCCGCCGCCCCCCTTCCCGGGTCACCTTCACGAGCACCCGGTCGCCATTCCAGGCGTGGTTGAGCTGGTGGTCCCGGATGTAGATGTCTTCGCCGCCGTCTTCGCGCAGGGCAAAGCAAAAGCCCTTGCTGGAGCAGCGCAGGCGCGCCGGAATCAGCTCCGGATCCTGCCGCCTGGCGACGCCGGCTTCGTTCACCTCCAGCAGGCCCAGCTTGGTCAAGCCCTCGAGGCCGATCTGCAGTTGCTGCTTCTCGGCCTTCTGGGTGAGGCCAAGGGCCTTCTCCAGCTTCGGCAGGGGAAGAGCTTCAACGGCGGGAAGCTGGTCGAGCAGGTCGGCGACCGTGAACTTCATCGGTGGGGAGGCTGGTGGGCAGTGGGCCACCGTGGTCAGCCCCTGGGGGCATGGCGGTTGGCGCGGTGGGAAAGCCCGCTAGCAGGGCTGGGGGCTTGGGAGGCAAGGCCGAAGATGGCGGACTGGGCTCGGAGCGATGCCCACGGCCACCAGGACCTTTCAGCTTCGATGCTAATCCGCCGACGGACCCTCGTCTGCTGCGGTGTCGGGCACCTCGCTGGTGCTGGAGCGCTGGATCAGGCGCACACCGATCACCAGGAAGCCCACGGAGGCCGCCAGCTGAAGCGCATTGGTGGGGATCACGGCCGAAAGCGAGCCACCGGCTGCGGCCCCCAGCAGGCTGGCCAGCACCAAGGCGACGGAGCTGCCCGCGAACACGGCCCCTGGCCGGGTGGAGGTGCCACTGATCGTCACGATGGCCAACTGGGTTTTGTCGCCCAGTTCCGCCAGAAACACGGTGGCAAAGGTGGAGGCCAGCAGGGCAATCGGCATGGTGCTGAACAGGTCAGGTGAGGGGCAGGTCGGTGGGGGCGGGCACCAGGCCGACCACGGCCTGACGGCCCAGCCAGAGACCGAGGGCCACCATCAGGATTCCGGCCAGGCGCTCGAGTTGCTGCGGCGGCATCACCCGTGCCAGCCAGCGGCCGAGCAACACCCCCACCAGGCTGGAGCTGATCAGGGCCAGGGAGGCTCCAACGAACACCACCCCCGGTCGCCCCGACTGGGCCGACAGCAACAGGGCGGCCAGCTGGGTCTTGTCGCCCAGCTCGGCCAGGAAGACCGTGGTGAAGGTCGTGACAAAGGCAGCCCCCCAGCTACCGGCGTGGGAAGCCTCGGGGGGACTGGCGCTGGATTCGGGTTCGCTGCTCATGAACGCGTTTGGATGGCGCGCAGGAAGCGCCTCAACACCCTGCCACGGCCGCCGTATTCACTGCGGATCTGCTGGGTGCAGCAGGCAATGGCCAGGCGGTCGCCGGCGCCTGGGTCGGTCTCCGTGCCGAACAGGGCCACCAGGTTGGCCACGTTGCAAAAATCGGGCCGGTCGGCATAGATGCGGCAGCTGCGAGAGCCGGTGTTGAAGTGGATGCACCAGCCGTCGGGCCCCACCATGGCCAAATAGCGCTCCTGTTGCTCGGCGCTGAGGGCGTCAATCGCCTCCTGGCGCAGGGCCGGGTCGAGGCGGCAACAGGCCCCGCAGCCACTGATGCAGCGCCACTGCGCCTGGTCGTCCCTGGCCATCCCCTTGAAGCGGCTGGCCTCCATTCAGCCACAACCCGTTGGCCCCAGCCCGCTGTGACAAGCCGTCACAGACCCCACACCCGGCCCTGGTGGAGTTGGCCTGCCGCCTAACCTGGTGCGGCAGGTGTTCTGCCCCACAGCAGCCGCCGCCAGCACCGCCATCCTCGCCACCACCGCGTCGCCGTCACCATGGGTATCGACTTTCACCTGATCGCGAATTTCGCCGCCCTGGCACTGATCACCCTGGCCGGTCCGGCCGTGATCTTCGTGCTCTTCTACCGCCGCGGCGCGCTCTGATCGCTCCCCGGTTCGGCTTGCCTGCCCAGTTCCCAGAGGGCGTGATAGATCGGCTCCCTCTGGATTCGGCGGCCCGCGTAGGCCCCGACCACGGCGCTGAGCAGGATGCCGAACAGCCACTGCTGATCGCCGGCCATGCGCAGGGCGAACAGCACCGTCATCAGCGGTAGCTGGGTGGCCCCCGCCAGGCTGGCTGCCATGCCAAGGGCGAGGCCGAGCTGGGCATCACCCCCGAGCAGCTCGAGGCTGCCGCTGCCGAACAGGGCGCCGATCGCGAAGGCCGGGTCGATCAATCCCCCTGGCACTCCAGCGGCCAGGGCCAGGATGGGCGCCACGATCCGGGCGACCAGCACCAGCAGCCAGCCGAGGATGCTCAGCGGCGCCCCGGGCACCGGCAAGCTTCCGTGGCCGTCGAGCAGCTGACCCATCAGGGCTTCGCCATCGCCGCCGCTCCAGCCGCCGCTGGCCACGGCAATCAGACCGAGCGCCAGGCCGAGGCCCAGGCCCCAGGCCAGGGGCCGGCGCCGCACCCGCTGACGCAGCAGGGCGGTTGTCTGCCAGAGGATCCGGCTGAATAGGCCCCCCAGCAGGCCGCCGGCCACCCCCAGCGGCAGGGCCCAGAGCAGTTGCTGCCATTCCGGTTGGACGGTCCTCAGCAGACCGAGGGTGAAGATCGGAATGCCGTCGAGGTTGCTCACCAGGGCCGCTGCGGCGCAAACCACCACCGCGGGCCAGAGCACGGCTGTCTGGAAGCGACCGGTGAGCTCCTCCATCACGAACACCGTGCCCATCAAGGGGCTGTTGAAGCCGCCGGCCAGGCCGGCTCCGGCACCGATGGCCATCAGGCTGCGGGTGGAGAGGCCGGCCAGCAGGCGGGGGAAGCGTTGGCGCAGGCCATGGGCCACGGCGGCCCCCACCTGCACCACCGGGCCCTCCCGGCCCAGGGGCATCAGGGCCAGGCTGGCGGCCGTCCACAGGGCCAGCCGCGCCCCGGTGGCCGCGGGGGCCATCAGTCTTGGGGCCTGGTCGGGGGTCTCCAGGCTTTCGAGCGTCTGGGGGATGCCCGAGCCGGCGCCGCTGGCCAGGCCACCGGCCTGGAGCACCAGCAGCAGCGGCGTGGTCAGCACCGGAGCCAGGGCCAGGGCTAGAGAACGGCCGCTCCAGCCGTCGCCGCTGAAGCCCGGCAGCTGGTGCAGCAGCAGATCCTGGGCATGGTCCACCAGGTTGAGCGGCCAGCAGGCCAGGCCCACGAGCAGCCCAACCAAAAGCAGCTGGAGCAGGGCTTTGAGGCGCGTGCGCTCCAAACGGAATCCCATTTCAGGCCACGAGCCCCAGCGCAATGGCCGCATCCTGCATCAAGGCGCGCACGTAGGGATGGGCATGGTTGGCGCCCTCCGCGCAGCTGAGTTCCTCTCCCGCCGCATTGCGCACCACCAGGCCGCTGCCCTCGCGTCGGCACCAGTAGGTCCGATCGCGTCGCTGTAGCCGCACTTCCGTGCTGCCACAGGCTTGGGTGGCGCTGGCTCGCAGTCCCACCAGCTCCAGCTGGAGGCGCTCCTGCCCTTGCCAGTTGTCGAGCCGCAGCCGGTAGGCCACATCCACCAGGGCCGGCAGGTTGGCCTCCCCCTGCCAGCGCCAGCCCATGGCCCGCAGCCGATGGCCTCCCTGCACCAGCTCCAGCTGCAGATGGCCGCCCCGCAGCAGTTTCTGGGAGGCCACCTCACACCCCTGGCTCCAGAACACGGGTTGGGGATGGCCGATGCCGAAGGGTTCGAGCCGTTGCTGTTGGCGGTGAAAGTCGCGGTCGATCCGGGCGAAGGGCAGCAGGGCTTCCGGTTCCACCGGCGTGCCGGGGCCGGCCTGCTCCAGCCAGGCTTGGGCGAGCCCATTGAGTTGGTCATGCAGGGCGGCCACCTGCTCGGCCCGCACGGTGAAGCCGCCCGCCGCCGGATGGCCGCCGAACCGCTCCAGCAGATCGGCGCAGTGGCCCAGGGCCCGGTCGACCGCAAACCCCTTTGGGGCCCGCACGGAGGCCCGCAGGCGGCCCCGGCCCTCGCCGGCCAGCAGGGCGGCGGGCAGGCCAAAACGCTCCACCAGGCGGGCGGCCACGATGCCAATCACCCCGTGATGCCAATGGTTCTGGGCCAGGAGCAGGAAGGCGGCTCGCTCGGGCCCATCGGCCTCCAGCAGGGCCAGGGCCTCCGCTTCGATGGCGCCGCAGAGGTCGCGGCGCTGGCGATTGAGGGCTTCGCACTCCCGTGCCAGGGCCAGGGCTCGGTCGGGATCGTCAGTGGTGAGCAGTTCCACCACTAGCTGGGGATCGCCCAGCCGGCCCACGGCGTTGATGCGGGGGGCGATCTGAAAGCCCACCGCCTGGGCGTCGAGGGGGGCCTCGTCCAGTCCGGCCAGCTGCTGCAGGGCCTGAAGGCCGGCCAGGGGGCTGCGGCCCAGCTCCGCCAGCCCGTCAATCAGCCAGCGCCGATTGACGCCCACCAGGGGGGCCATGTCGGCGATCGTGCCGATGCAGAAGAGGTCGCGGGCGATCTGCAGGCCATCGGCCCGCTTCAGCTGGCGGCACAGGGCTGCCGCCAGCACGTAGGCCAACCCCACACCGGCCAGGCCGCGGTAGGGCGACTGGGGCGGGGTGCGCTCCGGATGGAGCAGGGCCAGATGGGGGGGCAGGGGATCGGGAATCGTGTGGTGGTCGGTGAGGATCGCCTCGATGCCGAGCACCTCCGCCCGCTCCAAGGCCTCCAGCGCGGACACGCCGTTGTCCACCGTCACCAGGAGGGCCACGCCCTGCTCGGCCAGCCGCTCCACCATGGCGGCGTTGAGCCCGTAGCCGTCGTCCATCCGGCTGGGGATGGCGGCGATCGGTCGGGCCCCCAGGCGCTGCAGCACTCCCACCAGCAGCGCCGTGCTGGTCATGCCGTCGGCGTCGTAGTCGCCGCAGATGGCCACCTGTTCCCCTTGGGTGCAGGCCTGTTTCAGCCGGGCGACGGCCTTGGCCAGGTCGGGGAAATGGCGGCCGGGCGGGGGGGCGGCTGGCGGATCAAGCAGGGCTTCGATCCGGGCCGGGGTGTCAAAGCCGCGCCGTTGCAGCACCGCCAGCAACTCCTCGGGCAGCGCTGCCTCCAGCCCGACCATGGCCGCTGGGGCGCCATCGGCGCTGGTCGGGCGCGGGGCGGGCAGATGCCAGCGTTGCTGGTCGAGGGCAGGCAGCAACGCTGGGACACCAGGGGCTCCGCCATTGTGCGGGGCCTGCCGGCTGGGTGCATCCCCTTAATCTGCAAGGGCCCCACAGGACGAGCCGATGCCGCTGCAGGCCTTGCTCTGGGACGTGGATGGCACCCTGGCCGAGACCGAGCGGGATGGCCACCGGCTGGCGTTCAACCGGGCTTTTTCCGAGTCCGGCGTCCCCCTGCACTGGGATGAGGACGCTTACGGCGCGCTGCTGGCCATCAGCGGTGGCCGGGAACGGATCACCGCCGCCCTCGAGCTGGCCCAGGGCGCACCGGCCGATCCAGGCTTGGTGGCGGAGCTGCAGGCCCGCAAGCAGCGCCACTACACCGCCTTGGTGGCGGCCGGCGAGCTGCGGCTGCGTCCCGGTGTGGCAGAACTGATCGCCGAGGCCAGCGCCGCCGGGGTGGTTCAGGCCATCGTCACCACCAGCGGCCGCCCTGCCGTCACCGCCCTGGCCGAGCACCTGCTGGCGGGGCTGGCGGGCTGCTTCCGCCTCTGGGTGTGTGGCGATGATGTCGCCCGCAAGAAGCCCGATCCGGAGGCGTACCGGCGCGCCCTTCAGCAGTTGGGCCTGCCCGCCGAGACCGCCCTGGCCCTGGAGGATTCCGGCAACGGCCTGGAGGCCGCTGATCGGGCCGGTGTGGCCTGCCTGCTCACCCCCAGCCACTACGGCAGTGCCGAGCCGCCGGAGCGCTGGTGGCCCGCCCGGGCGGTCGTGAGTCAGCTGGGTGCGGGTGCCGCCGTGTTGCGGGGCCCCGCTTGCCAGGGTCAGCGGATCACGCTCTCCTATCTGCAAGATCTGTTGGAGGCTTTGCCGCCGTGACGCGCCTGCCCCTTCAGCGCACCCGCTTCAACCGTGCCCTCGAGCAACTGGGGGCCCTGGTGCTGGGCAACGTCCTGGGCAACTGGCGTTACCGCAGCAGCGTGGTGCTGGCCCTGCTGCTGGGCTTCTATGCGGGCAGCAACGTCACGGCCTACGTGGTGGTGCGCATACCCGGGGGGCGTCCCATGGCGGTGCTGCTGATGGTGCTGCTGGTGGAGCTGGTCGTGCGGCTGCGGGGCCGTCTGGTGACCGCCCAGCCCGGCCTGGGATGGGTGATCGCCGACAACCTGCGGATCGGCATGGTGTACGCGGTGGTGCTTGAAGCCTTCAAGCTCGGCACGTGATCGACCCAGGCCTGGATTCCCACTTCGTGCAGCCCCTGCTGGCCGAACTCACGGCGCTGGCGGTTGGGGCTGGCAGCGGTGGCGGGCGCCAGGTGGTGGCCCTCAATGGACCGGTGGGAGCCGGCAAGTCGACCCTGGGAGCCCAGCTGCTCGAGCGGGCCCGCGCCCAGGGGGTGCGGCTGGCTGTCGCCTCGATCGACGACTTCTATCTGCCCTGGGAGCGCCGCCTCCAGGCATTGGCTGGCAATCCGTTCGGGGTCTCGCGGGTGCCGCCAGGCAGCCATGACGTGGAGCTGGCCCTGGCCTGCCTGGCGGACTGGCGCGGTGGCGCCGCGTTGCGCCTGCCCCGTTTTGACAAAACCCTGCGGGACGGGCAGGGAGATCGGGCCGGCGCGGTGAGCCTCGACGTTGACGTGTTGCTGCTGGAGGGCTGGTTGCTGGGCTGCCGGCCCCTTGGAACGGAGCGCCTGGCGGATGCGCAGCTGGAAAACCTGCTCCCGGAGGAACGCAGCTGGTTGCCCCGCTGGGACCGGGCCCTGGAGGCCTACCAGCCCTTGTGGGAGAGCTGCGCCCAGCTCTGGCTGCTGCGGCCGCTCAGCTGGAACTTGCCGAGGCGCTGGCGCTTCCAAGCCGAAGCCCGCCAGCGCCGCAGGGGTGGGGCCTGGTTGCCCCCCCAGGACCTCGAGGCCGTGGTGCGCTCCAGCCTCTGTTCCCTGCCGCCACACCTCTACCAGGACCCGCTGATCCCAAGCGCCCGCGGCATGGCCGTTCTGGATGGCCGCCGCCGCTGGGTGGGGCAGGCGGTCATCCGTCCCTGAGGACCCTCAGCTTCAGCTCTCGTCGTCGTCGCCGTCCTCAGCGACGGGGTAGACGAAGCCCTGGGCCCGGCCGCTCAGCACGGCTTTGCCGATGGAGAGTGCCTTCTGGGCCGCCACGGCAGCCTTACCCTTCCAGGTGGCGTGGCGCTGGTTGCGCTTGCCCTTGGAGGTTTTCTTCTTGGGAACAGCCATCCCCGCTCACTCACTGCCAAACCAAGATCCTCCGCTGCCACCTGGCCTTTCGTCAAATCGCTAAGCTCCAGCTAAAGCCGGAACCCTGTGAGCAACAGCCTTTCTCCGGACACCCTCCCTCCAGGCAGCCTCCCTCCAGGCAGCCCACCTACGGACCGGCAGCCCTTCCGATTGGGTTCTCTCTCCCCTCGGGAACCGGCCCCCTCCTACAGCCAGCTGCTGGCCGATCTGCGGGCCGGCAAGGTGAAGGACCTGGAACTCTCCCTGCGCCAGCGGGAGGTGCGTGTCCAATTTGACGACGGTCGCCAGGCGGCGGTGCCGGTGTTCAGCAACGACCAGCTGTTGTTGCGCACCGCGGAGCAGGCCAAGGTTCCCCTCACCGTCCGGGATGACCGGGCCGATGGGGCCATGGCTGGTCTGGTGGCCAATGGCCTGCTGGTGCTGTTGCTGGTGGGGGGCCTGGCCCTATTGATCCGCCGCTCTGCCCAGGTGGCCAATCGGGCCATGGGCTTCGGCAACAGCAAGCCGCGGCTGCAGGAAGAGGGCGCCGTGGCCGTGCGCTTCGAAGATGTGGCCGGCATTGCGGAGGCCAAGGAGGAGCTTCAGGAGGTGGTCACCTTCCTGAAGGAGCCTGAGCGCTTCACCACGGTGGGCGCCAAGATTCCCAAGGGGGTGCTCCTGGTGGGCCCTCCGGGCACCGGCAAGACCCTGCTGGCCCGGGCCATCGCCGGGGAGGCCGGCGTGCCGTTCTTCTCGATGGCCGCCTCCGAATTTGTCGAGATGTTTGTGGGGGTGGGCGCCAGTCGGGTGCGCGACCTGTTCCGCAAGGCGAAGGCCAAGGCCCCTTGCATCATTTTCATTGACGAGATCGATGCCGTGGGCCGCCAGCGCGGTGCGGGCATCGGTGGGGGCAACGACGAACGGGAGCAGACCCTCAACCAGTTGCTCACCGAAATGGATGGCTTCGCCGACAACTCCGGTGTGATCCTGCTGGCGGCCACCAACCGGCCCGATGTGCTCGACACGGCCCTGATGCGTCCAGGCCGCTTTGATCGCCGCATCACCGTCGACCTGCCCGACCGACGGGGCCGCGAAGCGATCCTGGCGGTCCATGCCCGCACCCGCCCCCTGGCTGCCGAGGTGTCCCTCTCGGCCTGGGCTAGCCGCACCCCGGGATTCTCCGGTGCCGATCTCGCCAACCTGCTCAACGAGGCCGCCATTCTCACGGCCCGGCACCACCAGAGCGCCATCGACGATGGGGCCATGGCCGGTGCGCTGGAGCGCATCACCATGGGGCTGTCGGCGGCGCCCCTGCAGGACAGTGCCAAAAAGCGTCTGATCGCCTACCACGAAGTGGGCCACGCCCTGCTGGCCACCCTGGTGCCCCATGCCGATCCCCTCGACAAGGTCACCCTGTTGCCCAGGGCCGGGGGTGTGGGGGGCTTTGCCCGGATGATGCCCGACGAGGAGATCCTCGATTCGGGCCTGATCAGCAAGGCCTATCTGCAGGCGCGGCTGGTGGTTGCCCTTGGTGGTCGGGCGGCGGAACTGGTGGTGTTCGGGCCCAGTGAGGTCACCCAGGGCGCCAGCGGCGATCTGGAGCTGGTCACCCGCATTTGCCGCGAGATGGTCACCCGCTATGGCTTTTCCAGCCTGGGGCCGGTGGCCCTGGAGGGGGATGGGGCGGAGGTGTTCCTCGGCCGGGATCTGATTCACACCCGGGCGGGTTATGCCGATCGCACCGGGCGTCAGATTGATGCGCTGGTGCGGGAGCTGGCCTGCGGCGCCCTCGATCGGGCGGTTGGGCTGCTCCAGCCCAGGCGGGGTCTGATGGACGAGCTGGTGGACCTGCTGGTCCGCGACGAGACCATAGAGGGCGATGCCTTCCGGGCGGTGGTGGCCCGCTCAGGCGTCGCCCTGGAGTCCTCCAGCAAAACGGATGTCGAGGCTGCGCAGGTAGGTGTGTAGGCCTGAATCCTGAATCGGCATCAGCCGGGCCATCCGATCACTGGTGTTCACATGGGAGTGCCAGTGGCCCGGCGGTGTGATGAAGGCTCCGCCGGATTGCCAGTCGATGCGACGGGGGTTGGCGATCTGGCCGCTGGCATTGAGCTCGGTGCCCACCACGGTGTAGCAGCCTGGATCGCAGTCGATGATCAAATCCAGGGCGACCGACTGGTGCCGGTGGGGTGGCTGCACGGCCCCGGGGGGAACCACGCCGAGCATGGCCCAGAGGGTGTGAGTCACCGTGCGGCTCTGGGGCAGGTCGCTGTTGGCCAGCAACAGGCTGAGCCGGTTGCTGCGGGCTGCCGTTGGATCCGCCAGCAGCTGGTCGAGTTCCCGTTGCAGCAGGGCGGCGGGATAGTGGGTTGCCTGGAAGCGGGGCAGGGTGGCTTCCACGCCGAGATGGGTGAGCAGGGGGCCGTCGTGCACCCAGTACAAAACGCTGTCCTGATGGCCCTGCAGCAGGGGAGTTTCCCCGGCGGGCAGCACGAACAGGTCGCCGGCGCTCCAGGCGAGCTGCTGGCCACCCCAGTGCAGCTCACCGGCGCCCTGGAGTACATAGAAAAGGGAGCTGGTGGCGTTGGCGGCAGCCTTCAGCCCCTCGCCCGCCAGGATCCGCAAAAAATGGGCGGCCAAGCCCGGGCTGGTGGCCGGTCCGCTGCAGCCGAGCTCAGCACTGAGATCCAAGGGCACGACGGCCGTCGGGCCGGACTGGTGCAGCTCCGCACCCCACTGGTGGTAGCGCAGCGGTTCGGTGAGGCCGGGCCGGACGGGATTGGCGGCCTGGCGGTAGTCGAACACCTGGGACTTCGCCTGCCAGGTGCTCTCCAGCACAGGGCTGTCTGGCTGCATCGGGGCTTGGGTCATGGTGGTGGGGCTCCAAGCGGGATCTACACACTATTGAGCCCACAGCGGAGGCTGGTGGGCTGCCGCATTCGGCACCATTTGCGAAGGCGGGTCTGAGCTCCGTTCCCTTCAGCCGCCGGCCACGGCGGGCACGATGGACACCTCGTCGCCATCGCCAAGGGGCGTGGCCTGGTTGTCGAGGAAACGGATGTCCTCGCTGTTGACGTACACGTTCAGGAAGCGACGCAGCTTGCCGCCTTCATCGCAGAGGCGACCTTTGATGCCGGGATAGCGGCCCTCCAGGGCATCGATCAATCCATCCACGTTGGTGGCCTCAAGGTCGACGCTGGCCTCGTCGTTGGTGAACTTCTGGAGGGGGGTGGGGATCAGAACCTGAACGGCCATGGTGGGGAGTGGGCGGAGAGTGGACGACGGTCAGTTGTGGTGGGCTGCTTGGGCTTGGGCCCAGGCGGCTTTGAAGCTATCGAGCTGGGCTTCGATCGTGTAGGGCGCGCCGATGCAATCCGCCACGGCCTCGGTGGTTTTGAGCCCGTTGCCGGTGATGTAGGCCACGGTGGTTTCGTCGGGGTTGATCTTCCCCTGTTCCACCAGCTTCTTGAGCACCGCAATGGTGGTGCCGCCGGCGGTTTCGGTGAAGACGCCCTCGGTTTCAGCCAGGAGCTTGATGCCGTCGATGATTTCGGCGTCGGTCACATCGGCGATGGTGCCGCCGGTGCGGTTGGCGATGTCGATGGCGTAGGGGCCATCCGCGGGGTTGCCGATGGCGATCGACTTGGCAATGGTGTTGGGCTTCACCGGGGTGATGAAGTCGCGGCCTTCGCGGAAGGCGGTGGCGATGGGATTGCAACCCTCCGCCTGGGCCCCGCTGAAGCGCACGGCCTTCTCCTCGACCAGCCCCACCTTGATGAATTCGTCGAAGCCCTTGCGGATCTTGGTGAACAGGGAGCCGGAGGCCAGCGGCGCCACGATGTGGTCGGGCAATTGCCAGCCCAGCTGCTCGATCACCTCATAGCCCAGGGTTTTCGAGCCCTCCGAGTAGTAGGGCCGCAGGTTGATGTTCACGAAGCCCCAGCCGAAGGTGTTGGCCACTTCCGAGCACAGGCGGTTCACCTGGTCGTAGTTGCCCTTCACCGCCATCAGGGTGGGGTTGTAGATGAGGGTGCCGAGCACCTTGCCCAGCTCCAGATCGCTGGGGATGAACACGCAGCAATCGAGGCCGGCGTGGGCAGCGATAGCAGCGGTGGAGTTGGCCAGGTTGCCGGTGGAGGCGCAGCTCACCGTGGTGAAGCCCAGCTCGCGGGCGCGGGTGAGGGCCACGCTCACCACCCGGTCTTTGAACGAGAGCGTCGGCATGTTGACGCCGTCGTTCTTGATGTAGAGGCTTTTGAGCCCCAGACGCTTCGCCAGATTGCCCGCTTTGAGCAGGGGCGTGAAGCCGGTGCCCACGTCGATCGGCTCGCCCTCGATCGGCAGAAATTCCCGATAGCGCCAGATGGAGGCAGGGCCGGCTTCGATGGTGGCGCGGCTGACGCGGTTTTTGATCGCCTCGTAGTCGTACACGACTTCGAGGGGGCCGAAACAGACGTCTTCGCAGACGTGACGCGCTCCGGCTTCATAGGGGTGGCCGCATTCCTTGCAGCGCAATCCTGTGAAGGTGGAGCGGGAGAGGGTGGCCGTCACGAACACGCCCGGGCAGGTGAGGCGAGGCTAACAGCGTCGACCGAACCCGTCGCTAAATCCCGACTTTTAAAGTAGGAGATTGTGGCTGGTGTTGGGCGTGGGTGGGTGCTGGGCTGCTTCGGGGCTGGGCTTGCTGTTGCGCCAGGGCTTCCTAGCCTCGGCCGGTAGGCCAATTCCCCATGCCGCGGCGCCCGACGCCCTCCACTGCCCCGTTCCTGGATGCCCCGTTCCTGGTTGTTCTGACCCTCGGGCTGGTGCTCTTGGCCGGATGCACCCTGTTGGTGGCCCGTCTCTGGGTGGAATGGCAGTGGTTTGAGCAGTTTTCCTGGGGTGGGGTGCTGCTGCGGCGCTGGCTGCTGCAGCTGGCGGGCGCCTTGCTGGGGTTGGGCCTGGGGCTGGGACTGCAGCGGTGGTTGCGTTATTTCTGGCGTGTGGAGCCGGTCGGGTCCCAGGACCTGCGCTTTGGCCTGGCCCCTGGGCGCTACGCGGTGAGTCTTGGGCTGCTGGCCCTGGCCCAGCTGGTGCCCCTGGCCCTGTTGCTGCGCCTGGCGGAGCGGCTCGTGCGCAGTCCCTTCGATCCCAGCCGACTGCACGGCCTCACCATGCTCCAGGACTTGTCCTGGCCGCTGCTGCTGGTCCTGGGAGGGCTGTTGGTGGCCTTGTTGCTCCGCCCGCAGGTGACTCCCCGCCTGGTGGCGGGCATGGCGTCCCTGGCCACGGCGACGGCCCTTGGCCGGTCCTGGGGGGTGTGGTCGCTGGCGCTCCTGGCCCCCGACAGCGGCATCCAGGAGCCCATGCTCTGGGCTGACATCAGCTTTGGCCTGGTGCGCTTCCCGGCCCTGGCGTTCGGGCTGACCCTGCTGCTGGCCCTGTTGATCTGCCACCTGGCGGCGGGGCTCTGGGGAATCCTGGCCCGGGCGCCCCAGCTCAGTGATGGCCGTTTCCACGGCTTCACGGCCACCCAGCTCCTGAACCTGCGGGTGCCTCTGGCCCTGCTGGTGCTCCTGGTGGCCTGCAGCTTCTGGCTCGGTCGGCACCAGCTGTTGCTCAGCACCGCGGGCAGCGTGCCGGGCGCCGGCTGGTTGGACGTGCACCTGGTGCTGCCCCTGCGCACCCTGGCGGCCGTGGTGGCTGTGTTGACGGCCGTAGCCCTGCTCTTGCCCCTGCGCCGTCGGGGGATCCGCGGGCCCCTGCTGGCGGGGGTCTCCCTGGCCTTGCTGCTGGTGCCGCTGCTTGAGGCCCTGCTCACGCCTGTTCTCCAGTTGCTGCTGGTGAAGCCGCGGGAACTCCAACGGGAAACCCCCTACCTGGCGCGTTCGATCCGGGCCACCCGCGCGGCGTTTCAGCTGGATGCCATCGTCAGCCGCAATGTCAGGCCCCGCCGCCGCCTCACCCGGGCCGATGTCAAGGCGGGAGAGGCCACCCTGCGCAATATCCGCCTCTGGGACAGCCAGCCCCTGCTCTCGACCAACCGTCAGTTGCAGCAGCTACGGGTGTACTACCGCTTCTCCGGCGCTGCGGTTGATCGCTACAGCCTCAATGACGCCCGGGGCAAGGATCGACACCAGCTGGTGATCATTTCGGCCCGCGAGCTGGACCAGGCCTCCCTGCCGCCGGCGGCACGCACCTGGCTCAACACCCACCTGGTCTTCACCCATGGCTACGGGTTCACCGTCTCACCGGTGAACACCAGCAGCCTCGATGGCCTGCCCGACTACTTCATCAGCGACTTGGGCGCTTCCACCCGGGTGCAGGGAAATGCCCGGCTGGGCATTTCCACCTCTGAGGTGAGGGCCGGCATCCCGATCGGTAAGCCCAGTCTGTATTTCGGAGCACTGGTCTCCCCCTATGCCCTGGCGCCGACCCGGGTGCAGGAGTTCGACTATCCCCAGGGGGACGAAAACCTTTACACCCATTACGACGGGAGCGCGGGTGTGCCGATCGGGTCGGCCTGGGGCCGGTTGGCCGCCGCGTTGTATCTGGGGGAGCCGAAGTTGTTGGTGCAGGGCGCCATCACACCGGCAACCCGACTGCTCCTGCGCCGGGAGGTGCGCGAGCGGCTGCGCACGTTGGCTCCCTTTGTCCGCTTTGAAGGGGATCCCGTTCTGGTGTCGGTGCAGTTGGACGGGAAGGGGCCCTTCTCCCGTGACCAGCACCAGTACTGGCTGGTGGAAGGTTTCACCACCAGCCGGAGCTACCCCTACAGCGCCGCCGTTCCCACCGATCCCAACATCCGCTACCTGCGCAACTCCGTGAAGGCGGTGGTGGATGCCTACAACGGCTCGGTGGTGCTCTACGTGTCGGATTCCCCGGACCCGATCATTGCGGGCTGGCAACGGCTCTTCCCCGACCTGTTCCAGCCCCTGGCTGCGATGCCGGCCCCCCTGCGGGCCCACATCCGCTATCCCCAGCGTCAGTTCGAGCTTCAGACCGCCCAGCTGCTCCGCTATCACGTCACCGATCCACGGGTCTTTTACAGCGGGGATGACGTGTGGCAGGTGCCCATGGAGCTGTATGGGCGCAGTCAGATCCCGGTGAAGCCGTATCACGTCAGCGCCCAGCTGGCTCCAGACCTCCCCCCCGAATTTCTGCTGCTGCAACCGCTCACCCCCCTGGCGCGACCGAACCTGGCCGCCTGGTTGGCGGCCCGCAGCGATGCGCCCCACTACGGCCAGCTGGTGTTGCTGCGCTTCCCGACCCAGACGCCGATCTTTGGCCCGGAGCAAATTCAAGCCCTGATCAATCAGAACCCCCGCATCAGCCAGCAGTTCGGTCTCTGGGATCGGGCGGGGTCGGAGGTGATCCAGGGCAATCTGCTGGTGGTGCCCGTCGGAGAGGCCCTGCTCTATGTGGAGCCGGTGTACCTCAAGGCCCGGAACGGCGGTTTGCCCACCCTCACCCGGGTGGTGGTGAGCGATGGCAGCCGGGTGGCGATGGAAACCTCCCTGGATAAGGCCATTGAGGCCCTGCTGGATCCTCGCCTTTCCCAAGCGGGCGCCCCCAGCAGCCCCGCCGAAACAACCCCCTGAACCCATAAAAAAAGGGCCCCTTGCGGGGCCCATGGCTTGTCGGTCAGACAGCTGTTGTGCTCAAGCAGCGACGGCGGTCTTGGGGTCGAGTTCGCCCTTGGCGTACAGACCGGCGTAGTAGTTGATGTCGCGCTGCTTGATCTTGCTGGCGTTGCCGGCACACCAGAACTGCTGGTAACGATCCAGGCACACCTGCTTCATGTACTGGCGGGCAGGCTTGTTGAAGTGGCGGGGATCGAAGTTGGCGGGATCCTTGAAGGCGGCTTCCCGCACGGCGGCGGTGAAGGCCAGGCGGTTGTCGGTGTCGATGTTCACCTTGCGCACGCCGTTGCGGATGCCCTCCTGGATTTCTTCCACGGGCACGCCGTAGGTCTCGGGGATGGCACCGCCGAACTTGTTGATCATGTCGAGCCACTCCTGGGGAACCGAGGAGGAGCCGTGCATCACCAGGTGGGTGTTGGGGATGGCCTTGTGGATCTCGGCGATGCGGCTGATGGCCAGCACTTCACCGGTGGGCTTGCGGGTGAACTTGTAGGCGCCGTGGCTGGTGCCGATGGCGATCGCCAGGGCGTCCACTTTCGTCTTGGCGACGAAGTCGGCGGCTTCAGCGGGATCGGTGAGCAGCTGGCTGTGGTCGAGCTTGCCCTCGAAGCCGTGGCCGTCCTCGGCTTCACCCATGCCGGTCTCGAGGGAGCCGAGGCAGCCCAGCTCGCCTTCCACGCTCACGCCGATGGCGTGGGCCACGTCCACCACTTCCTTGGTGACGGCCACGTTGTACTCGTAGCTGGCCGGGGACTTGGCGTCGGCCATCAGGGAGCCGTCCATCATCACCGAGGTGAAGCCGTTGGCGGCCGCACCGAAGCAGGTGGCGGGGCTGTTGCCGTGGTCCTGGTGCATCACCACCGGGATGTCGGGATAGGTTTCCACGGCCGCCAGGATCAGGTGGCGCAGGAAGTTTTCACCGGCGTACTGGCGGGCACCGCGGGAGGCCTGCAGAATCACCGGAGAGTCGGTCTCGTAAGCCGCCTCCATGATCGACTGCACCTGCTCCAGGTTGTTCACGTTGAAAGCAGGGATGCCATAGCCGTTTTCAGCGGCATGGTCGAGCAGGAGGCGAAGCGGAACGAGCGCCATGGGAAAACCTCTCGGGGGTCGGGCGTTGGGACTGGGGGGGAGTCTAGGGGATGCCCCCGGGCCACCAAAAAGCCCCGCTGGAATCGTTCCAGCGGGGCGTTCTCTGGGCTCGGGCCCAAGCCGGGATCGATCAGTCGATCAGGCTTTGCTTGCGCAGGGCCAGCACGGCGTAGCCGTTCTGGCGGGCCGCCCGCCGGGCTTCTTCGGCCTGGCGAACGAGTTGTTTGGCTGTGGTGATGGTCATGGCAGTGCCTCCGTGGAAACCCCGATGGGGTGGGTGGATGGCGCGTTGCTTCGGGTCTGACCCCTACTTCCACCTGCAGAGCCGCAGCTCTGAGGCCAACGATGGCTAAACGGTAGCGGTTGTTACCGAATCTTGGTGTGTGGCTGGAGGCGGAAATCCCGCCCCCCCCTGGCCCAGTCGGGCCCAGTCACAGCAGCGCTGGCTGAGCACCGCTTCGCCCAGGCCCGGCAGCATGGGTCGCCCCTCGCGCACCGCCGCGCTCCACCAGCCGTGGATTCGTTCCACCGGGGCGATCCTGCCGTCTTCCCAGGTGCGGGCGAAGCTCCAGCGGGGATCGCTGTCCACCGGTCGCAGCGGCTCGCCGCCCTGGGAGAGCCAGAGGCCGAAGCCGTGCACATAGTCGGCCTGGTTGTCCGAGCCCAACACGGCGGTGCCGTCACGGCCGTAGAGCTCGAGCCAGCAGCCCCGGCCACGCCGCGTCACGGAGGACAGATTGAGCTGGGCGGGCACGCTGCCCCCCTGGGGCGTTTCCAGCTTGAGTTGCACCAGGGCGATGTCCTCGGCGTCGACGCTGGCCAGGCGGCCACTGCCGTCGGCCAGGGGCCGGTGGTGGATGGCGGTGCTGAGCTGGGCCTGGAGGTGACGGCTGGGCCCCACCAACCAGTGGAGGGTGTCAAAGGCATGGGTGCCGAGGGCGCCCAGCACACCCCCGCCCTCGGCGGCCTGGGAATACCAGTTCCAGGGGCGACTGGCGTCGGCGCGGCTGCCCATCAGCCAGTCGAATTTCACCAGCACCAGCTCCCCGAGGGCGCCACTGGCCACCAGCGCCGCCAGCTGCTGGAACAGGGGGACGGCCCGGTATTCGAAATCCACCGCCACGGTGAGGCCCCGTTGCAGGGCAAGGCGCTGCAGGTCCTCCACCTGGTCGGCGCAGAGGGCCACGGGCTTTTCCAGCAGCAGGTGCTTGCCGGCCTCCAGGGCTTGGCGGGCCAGGGCATAGCGGGCGGCCGGGGGGGTGGCGATCACGATCGCTTCCACGCTGGGATCGTCCAGCAGGGCATGGAAATCGCAGTGGCCTGGGAGCTCGGCCTGGCGGCAGGCGGCCTCCAGCCGTTCGGCGCGGGGGTGCCAGAGCGCTACGGGCTCAGTGCCGGGGCAGCTGCGCAGGGCGGGCAGATGCACCGATTCGCCGAAACCCAAGCCGGCGATGGCGACCCGGAGAGGAGCGGTCATGGCAGTTGGGAGGCGGCGTCGTCGCACACCTCGGCGATCATGCTGCTGATCAGGCTGTCGCCGGCGGCTGGTTGCCACTCGGCGCCGAACTGGGGCAGGCCGTTGATCGAGGTGTCGCGGTACAGATCTTCGCCGCAGGCAATTTCCATCACGTAGAGGTCACTCACCGGGCGGGGCTTGTCCTCGCTGACGGCGGGTTGGAAGCGGCTCAACACCGAGACATTGCCGCCGCGGCTGCGCCTCAGGCTGCCCCCATCCCACCACTGACGGCCTTCGCTGGTGCTGGGCACTTCGTGCCAGTCCACCGGGCCGGCCAGGCTTGCCCCGGCTTGGGCGGTGAGCACAAGCACCAGCAGCAGCAGGGCTGCGAACCGGCGCACCATCGTGGAGAGGAGCTGTTTCACGCCAGGTTGCTCACGCGGACACCGTTTCGCGGCAGCCATGCATCTTGAGCAGGCTGGCCAGGGTGGCCTTGAGCGTGGTGCGATCGATGATCGCGTCCACGAAGCCGTGGTCGCGCAGATATTCGGCGGTCTGGAAGCCCTCGGGCAGTTTTTCCCTCAGGGTCTGTTCAATCACCCGCCGACCGGCGAAGCCGATCAGGGCCTTGGGCTCGGCCAGGATCAGATCCCCCAGCATGGCGAAGCTGGCCGTCACTCCCCCGGTGGTGGGGTAGGTGAGCAGGGGCATGTAGAGGAGTTCGGCCTGGCGATGGCGCTCGAGGGCGCCGGAGATCTTGGCCATCTGCATCAGGCTGAGCATGCCCTCCTGCATGCGGGCGCCGCCCGAGGCGCACACGATCAGCACCGGGTAGCGGTGGGCGGTGGCCGTTTCGATCAGGCGGGTGAGCTTCTCGCCCACCACCGAACCCATCGAGCCGCCCATGAAGCGGAAATCCATCACGCCCAGGGCCAGGGGGAGGCCGCTGGTGCGGCAGAGGCCCGTCACCACCGCATCCCGCAGCCCCGTGCTCTGTTGGCTGTCACGGATCCGATCGGCGTAGCTGCGCCGATCCTTGAAGGCCAGGGGGTCGGTGGGCGAGAGGGCCGTGTCCAGCGGTTCGAAGCTGCCGGCATCGGCGATCAGGGCGATGCGCTCCTCGCTGTCGATGCGGTTGTGGTGGCCGCATCCCTTGCAGACACTGGCGTTGGCCACCAGGTCTTTGCGGTACACCACCAGGCCGCAGTCGGGGCATTTGCTCCACAGCCCATCGCCTTCCTCCACGTCCTGGGTGACCCGCACGGTCGGGGCATTTTTCTGGCGATCCGCAAACCAGTCGAACAACGACATGCGATCTCAGGGGCGCGAGGGCCCGTCGGCTGATCCCCATTTAAGGCGTTTCACCACGCCAGCCCGAGCCACGGCAGCCAGACGTCGTTGCCCAGCAGCCACACCGCCGCTCCGCCGGCCGCCAGAAAGGGGCCGAAGGGGAAGGGCTGGTGCTTGCCCAGCAGTCCGGTGAGCCGGCCGATGCTGCCCACCACGGCACCACCAAACACGGCGAGATAGACGGTGATGCCCAGGCCAGTGAGGCCCAGCCACGCCCCGAGCAGGGCGGCGAGCTTGGCGTCCCCCAGCCCCAGGGCAGGCTTGCCAATCAGCTTCTGGGCCAGGGCGCTCACCGTTTCAAAGCCCACCAGGGCCACGCCCGCCGCCACCAGATGGTGGAACAGCAGTTCCCGGCCCACGGTGGCGTTTTGCTGGAAGCCGATCACTGCCGTCACCGCGAGCCCGAGCAGCAGGCCGATGCGGCAAAGGGGTTCGGGCAGCCAGAGGTGGTCGAGGTCGATCAGCACCAACGGAATCAGCCAGCTCAGCAGCAGCCATCCAGCAGCCACCAGAAGCCAGGATTGGGGTTGGGGGCCCATGGCACTGGGTTGGGCCAGCAGGGCTGCCACCCACAGGCCGGCGCAGAGCAGTTCCACGAGGGGGTAGCGGATGGCGATCGGCGCCCCGCAGTGGTTGCAGCGGGCCCGCAGCAGCAGCCAGCCCAGGAGGGGCACGTTTTCATGCCAGCGCAACCGGCTGCCGCACTTGGGGCAATGGCTGGGGGGCAGCACCACCGACTCCTCCCGCGGCAGCCGCCAGGCCACCACGTTCAGAAAACTGCCCACACAGGCGCCGATCAGGGCGACCACGATGGGCAGGCCGGGCGCGCTGGAGAGCAGGAACGGGCTGACGGCGCTCAAGCGGGCCTCAGGTGGACGAGGGTTTGCGGGGCAGGCGCAGACGCGCCGGACCTGAGCGGCTTTGGCGGCCGCGGATCAACTCGATCGGCACGAACTGTTCGTCGGGCAGCAGCACGGGCAGATCAAAGACAAGGCGACCGTGGAGACGGCTGAGCACCACCCCTGAAGGATCAACCGTGGCCGTTCCCTGCTCCAGCGACTGGGACAACACCCGTCGTGCGGCCTGAATGACTTGGCTGCTGTTGATCCGGTCCAGGCGGAGGGAGGGGGCGGCCTTGCTGGACGCCCCCGCAATCAAAAACGAGGGAGAGCCCTTGTCGGCACGAAGTGCCGCTTCCGATGTCGTTGTGGGTGTGGCGAAGGAGATCGGCCTCACCAGAACGCTGGGCAGCCCCAGACTAGGGGCTGCCGCTGCAATCAGGCCAGCTTCTTCTTCTCTTCGATCATGCGGTGAATGATCGGGGTGAGGATCAGCTCCATGGCGAAGCCCATCTTGCCGCCGTTCACCACGATCGAGGTGGGGCTGGACATGAAGGAGTCGTGGATCATGTCGAGCAGGTAGGCAAAGTCGATGCCCCACTTCTCCCGGGCTCCTTTGCGGAAGTGGATGATCACGAACGATTCATCCGGGGTGGGGATATCCCGGATCATGAACGGGTTGGAGGTATCCACCGTGGACACCCGTTGGAAGTTGATGTCGGTGCGGCTGAACTGCGGGCAGATGTGGTTGATGTAATCCGGCATGCGGCGCAGGATCGTGTCCACGGTGGCCTCGGCCGAGTAGCCACGCTCCTTGTTGTCCCGGGCGATTTTCTGGATCCACTCCAGGTTGACCACAGGCACCACGCCCACCAGCAGGTCGGCCAGGCCGGCTACGTCGTAACCGTCACCCTGGACGCCGCCATGCAGACCCTCGTAGAAGAGCAGGTCGGTGCCGCCGGGGATGGTCTCCCAGGGGGTGAACTGGCCGGGTTCGAGGTTGGTGCCAAGCCGGCCGTTGTGCTCGGCGGCCTCTTCGACAGAGTGCAGGTAGTAGCGCTTCTGGCCGCTGCCGGTTTCGCCGTAGGTCTGGAACAGTTCGGCCAGCTTGTCGAACAGGTTGGCCTCGGGGCCGAAGTGGGAGAAGTTCTCGCCTTTGGCCAGGGCGGCGTTCATGGCCTCCTTCATGGGGCCGCGCTCATAGCGGTGGTAGCTGTCGCCCTCCACCACGGCGGGCACGATGCCTTCGCGCTTGAAGATGTGCTCGAAGGCCCGCTTGACGGTGCTGGTCCCAGCGCCGGAGGAGCCGGTGACAGACACAACCGGGTGACGCTTCGACATGCGCAGGGATCCAGAAACCGACCGTGAGTTTGGCAGGTCGCCGGACCACCCTCTGCCTCAACGGGGCTTCTGAAGGAATTGGGCTCGCCTCGCGCCTGGCGCTCAGGCTTCGAGGGCTGCCAGCAGCTGGTCGCCCATGGCCTTGCAGCCGAGGGGGGTGCAGCCTTCCGCCATCAGATCGCCCGTGCGGTAGCCGGCGGCGAGTACCCGGTCGACGGCGGCCTCCAGCTCAGCGGCGGCGGCCTCCTGATGCAGGCCGATCCGCAGCATCATGGCGGCGCTGAGCACCATGGCCATGGGGTTGGCCTTGTCCTGCCCGGCGATGTCGGGGGCGGAGCCGTGGATCGGCTCGAACAGGCCCGGGCCGCTGGCGCCCAGGGAGGCGGAGGGCAGCATGCCGATCGAGCCACTGAGCATGGCGGCCTCGTCGCTGAGGATGTCGCCGAAGAGGTTGCTGGTCAGCAGCACGTCGAACTGGCGCGGGTTGCGCACCAGCTGCATGGCGGCGTTGTCGACGTACATGTGGCTGAGCTCCACCGTTGGGTAGTCGGCCGCCATGGCGGTGACGCGGTCGCGCCAGAGCTGGCTCACATCGAGCACGTTGGCCTTGTCCACGCTGCAGAGCCGCCCGCTCCGGGTTACGGCCACCTCGAACGCCACCTTGGCGATGCGGTCGATCTCGTCGTCGAAGTAGGCCATGGTGTTGAAGGCCCGCACCCGCCCCTCCGCCTCGACCCGTCCCTTGGGGGTGCCGAAATACACCCCGCCGGTGAGCTCGCGCACCACCAGGAGGTCGACGCCTTCGATCACCTCGCGCTTGAGGGTGGAGGCGTCGATCAGGGCGGGAATGATCTTGACGGGGCGCAGGTTGGCGAACAGCCCCAGCCCGGCCCGCAGGCCCAACAGGCCGGTTTCGGGCCGCTGTTCCCGCGGCAGGCTGTCGTATTGGGGTGAGCCGATGGCGGCCAGCAACACCGCATCGGCGGCTTTGCAGGCCTCCAGGGTGCTGTTGGGCAGGGGTTCCCCGGTGGCGTCGATGGCGGCGCCGCCCATGGGCTGCTCGTCGTAGACCAGGCCAAAGCCATGGCGGGCGCTGACCGCATCCAGCAGCTGGCGGGTCACCGCCGTGATCTCCGGGCCGATGCCGTCGCCGCTCAGCAGGGTGATCCGGTAGCTGGAGGTCATGGGGGCGCTGGTGCTGGGCGCGAGGCTAGGGCTTGGCCTGCTTCTCGAGCTGGCGCAGGGCCCGGGCCAGCTCCGGCAGTTTGTTGAAGGCGGCGGAGCAGCGCAGCCAGAGGCGGTTGGGGATGGCCGGGTAGCCGCTCACCACTTCGCCCGCGGCCACCTCGCCGTGGATGCCCGATTTGGAGCTGGCGATCGAGCGATCCCCCATCACGGCCTTGTTGGCCAGGCCCACCTGGCCAGCCAGGATCACGCCGTTGCCCAGGCGGGCGCCGCCGGCGATGCCCACCTGGGCCGCCAGGGCGCAGCCCTGGCCGGTGGTGACGCCGTGGCCGATGTGCACCAGGTTGTCGATTTTGGTGCCGGCGCCGATGCGGGTTTCACCCACCGAGGGCCGGTCGATGGTGCTGCTGCAGCCCACCTCAACCCCCGCCTCGAGGATCACCTGGCCCGTCTGGGGCATCTTGCGCCAGCCCTGGGCGGTGGGCACGAAGCCGAAGCCCTCGCTGCCGATCACGGCGTTGGAGTGCACCACGCAGCCGGGCCCCAGGCGTGATCCGGGATGGAGCACCGCCCCGGCGTGCAGTTCACAGCCCTCGCCGATCTGCACATCGTCGTAGAGCACCACCTGGGGATGGAGGGTGCAGCTGGCGCCGATCTGCGCGTTGGCACCGATCACCACGTGGGGCCCGATGTGGCTGCCCATCCCCACCACGGCGGTGGGATCGACCACGGCGCTGGGGTGGATGCCGGGCTCCGGCCGGCGCCGGGGATGGAGGGCGTCGAGGGCTTCGGCGAAGGCCAGGCGGGGATCGTTGACAGCGACCCAGGCCAGACCCCGCTCCCGGGCCTGCTGCTGCAGGGCCTCGGCCCCGTCGCCGCGGGCCGGGATCAGCACGGCGCTGGCGCCGCTCCCGGCCAGGGCTGCCGCCAGGGCGTTGCCGGGTTCGAGAAAACTCAGTTGGCCGTTGCCGGCCCGATCGAGCGCTTCAGCGCCGCTGATCTCTGGATCGTGGGCCAGGTCGCGGGCGTGGGCCTCAGTCACCTCGTTGAGATGGCTGAGCAGTTCGCTGAAGCGCATTCCAGGGGCACCGGCCTGGCGGGATCGTAGGCCGGGCCTAGGAGCCCGTGATCACCAGCTGGTCGCGGTGCACCACTTCGACGCCGGCCTGGCCCATCAACTCCCGCAGCTCCCGGCTGCTGAGGGTGGCGAGCCCCCGCCCCAGCTCCCGGCCGTCGCTGGCCAGCAACCGCACGGCCTCCCGGCGGCCGAAGTCGCCCTCCACCGCGCGCACCCCTACCGCCAGCAGGGAGGCCCCCTGACGCATCAGGGCCCGCTCGGCCCCCGCATCGAGATGGAGGCTGCCCTTGGGCAACAGGGCATGGGCCAGCCAGCCCTTGCGGTCGGGCAGGGGGGTGGGGCTGGGCTGGAACACGGTGCCCACCCGCTCACCGGCCAGCAGGGCCTCCAGCACCGCCGGGTCCCGGCCATCGGCCAGACGCACCCGGATGCCGCTGGAGGTGGCGATGCGGGCCGCGGTGAGTTTGGTGGTCATGCCGCCGGTGCCCCACTGGCCGCCGCCGGTGGCGACGCTCTGGAGGCTGTCGAGTTCGGCCAGGCTGCCCACCTCCTCGATCGGCCGGGCATCGGCATCGGTGCGGGGGTCACCCGAGTAGAGCCGATCCACATCGGTGAGCAGCACCAGCTCGTCGGCGCCGATCGCCACCGCCACCAGGGCGGAGAGGGTGTCGTTGTCGCCGAAGCGCAACTCGTCGGTGGCCAGGGTGTCGTTTTCGTTGACCACCGGCACCACTCCCCAGGCGAGCAACTGCTCCAGGGTGCGGCAGGCGTTTTGGTAGCGGCGGCGGGAGGCCAGATCGCCCCGGGTGAGCAGCACCTGGGCCACGGCCAGGCCCCGCACGGCAAAGGCGTCCTGGTACAGGGCCATCAGCCGGCCCTGGCCCACGGCGGCGGCGGCTTGGAGGGCCACCACCTCACTGGGGCGCTGGCCCATCTCCAGCGCGATGCAGCCCAGGCCCACGGCACCACTGGTGACCAGTGCAATCGCATCGCCCCGGCGCTGTTGACGGCTGAGGCTGGCCGCCAGGTCGGCGATCACCGCTGCCGTCGGCCGCTCGCTGCTGCCCCGCAGCAGGCTCGTGCCCACCTTGATCACCCGGCGCATGGAACCTTGCTCGCGTGCCATCAGCCCAGGGTCGTGCCGACCCAGCGGGCCAGGCGCAGCTCCAGTTTCTGCAGCCGATCCCGCTGGCAGGGCCGGCCCAGGGGATCGATCGGTTTCACCAGCACGGTGAACAGGCCGAGTCGGTTGCCCGCGATCACATCGGTGAACAGCCGGTCGCCGATCAGGGCCACCTGCTCGTGGGGCAGCTTGAGTTCGGCCAGCACCTTGCGCAGGGCGCTGCGGCGGGGTTTACCCGCCGAAATCGTGTAGGGCAGGTTCAGTTCGGCCGCAACCGCTCCGATCCGCTGGCGGGAGGGGTTGTTGCTGAACAGATGAATCGGCATGTGCTGCTGCGCCGTCTCCAGCCAGCGCCGGGCGCTGTCAGGCAGGGCCGCCTGGCGGCGGGGCAACAGGGTGCGGTCCACATCGAGCACCAGGGCCCGGATCGGCTGGTCGAGCAACTCCTGCAGGGGCAGCTCGGCCAGGGTGCAGTCCCGCAGCCAGTTGGGGCGCAGCAGCTGGCGCAGCATCAGTCGTCGCCCTCCCGCTCCTCCAGCTCGGCCTCGATCCGGGGTTGCACCCGTTCGAACTCCTCGCCTTCCACCAGCACCGCGCCGTCGCCGTTCATGCGGGCCACCACAAAGAAGGGATCGAGGGGGATGTAGAGCCCGTACTCCCGCTCGTCCACGAGGAAGCTCACCAGCAGCTCGTAGGTCTCGGAGTCGTCATCGTCGTCGTCATCGTCCTCGAGTTCATCGGGCTCCGGTTCGTCCAGTTCACCGCTGACGGTGAGGGTGACGGCCGAGCGCACCAGGGTGAGGTCGTGCTCCTGCAGCACCACATCAGCCACCGACAGGATCGGCTCGGTGGCATCGATGGTGTCGATCAGTTCCGGGTCTTCGTCGTCGTCGAGGCGGAACAGGCAGACCGGGGTATCCACCGGGGTCAGCAGCACGTAGTCGTGGCCATCCAGAGGGATCAGCTGCTCGAGGAAGCAGAGCAGCTGGCGGCCGCGGCTGTCGTGCACCAGCACGGTGGGCACGTCGGCGGGGATCTCCGAGGGAGTGGGGGACGGGGGTTCGGGGCTCATGCGCTGGGATTGGTTCTCCTCAGGATGGTGCAGCGTCGGCCGTCTGGCCGCCAGCCATGGTCGCTGGCGCCACCGGTTCCGGTCCTTCCTGCAGCCATTGCTCCAGCAGCAGGGCCGCCGCGGCGCTGTCGAGGGCGCCGCTGCGGTCGCCGTGGAGGCCGTGGCGTTCCGCGGCAGCCCAGCTGCTGGAGTGTTCATTCACCCAGGCCAGGGGCAGGGCCAGCTGCTGGGCCAGCCGTTCGCCATAGCGCCGGCAGTGCACGGCCTGGGCGGTGGGTGCTCCGGCCTGATCGAGGGGCAGGCCCACCACCAGGGCCTCGATCCGGCGCTGCTGCACCACGGTGCCCAGGTGCACCAGATCGGCTGCGAAGGCCCCCCGGGCCAGGGCCGGCAGGGGGGTGACCGTGAGGCCCAGGGGGTCACAGCCCGCCAGGCCGATGCGGCGGCGCCCCACGTCGAGGGCCAGCATCGAGCGGGGCCGGGGGGCCGTCACGGGGTGGGGGCCAGGGGTGTGGGCGTGGGCAAGGGGCGGCGACGGGGCTGCCATTGATCGAGCATGGCTTCGAGGCGCCGGGCGGCGCGCACCGGGGCCTGCAGCCCTTGGCGGCGCCAGACACTGCGGGCCATCAACACCCGTTCCCCCCGTTCCTCGGCTCCCAGGCTGGCCAGCCAGCGTTGCTGGGCCCCATCGCGCAGGTCACAGCGCAGCCAGAGGGGTTCCTTCGATCCGAGGGCGGCGTAGGCCTGGCGCAGCAGCAGCTCGCTGGCCGCTCCCACCAGGTGCTCCCAACCGGGGTGGATGCTCAGTTCCACGTCATGGCCCCCGCCGGCGTGCTCGCCGATCCAGCGCACGGCTGCCACGGCCTGCTCCCGGCTGGAATCCACCAGCATCCAGCCGCGGCCATGGCTTTGGTCCAGCAGGTCTTCGACGCGCCGATCGAGCAGTTGCCGCAACTGGGCTGGACAGGCCGCCTGTTCGAGATGCCAGAGCAGGGGCGCGCTGCGCCGGTTGAGGGGGGTGAGCTGCAGGTCGGGGGGCAGGGCCGGGGCAACGGCGCCGCTGGCGGCCGGCTCGGGGCACCAGCACCAGAGCCGGTCGGTGCGCAGGGGTTGGAAACCCTGCTCGCGCAGCATGGCCAGGCGGGTGTCGTCGAGGGTGGAGGCGGCAGCAATCCAGCTGGCAGCGCCCCGGGCTCGCTGGATCGCGGCCCGCAACAGGGTGGCGGCCAGTTCCTGGCGGGCGGCGCCGGGGGCCAGGCGCAGATGCTGCATCTGCCAGCAGGTGCCGCTGCGGTTCAACCGGCGGCACACGATCAGGCCCAGCGGGGTCTGGCCGCTCAGGGCCACCAGCACCTGGGGGGCCAGGGAGGGCCGTGCCAGCAGGGCCTGCATCAGCCGCTCCGGCAGCCCAAGCAACACGGCCCGTTGCATCACCGCCTGCAGGGGCAGGAAGGCGGGGTCGCTCAGCAGGGGCAGGTGCCAACCGGCCAGGGGTTGGAGCCGCCAGCTCTCAGGATCGGGCCGGGCCGTCCCCGACGGGGGGCTGGGACTGGAGCTGGGCGGCGGCGGGATCCCGGGCATGGGGCGTGGCGAGGGCTGCCGGGGTCAACCAACTCTATCGGCGCCGCCGGGGCCGGGCTCAGGCTGGCCGCACCAACACCAGGGGGGTGCGCTCGTTGGCGTTGCCGGCGGGGTTGGGGCGCAGGGCCCGCTCCAGGAGCGCCTCATCACAGCCGGGGCTGGAGGCCAGCACCTTGACCCGGCCCAGGTCGTTGACATCGACGACGGCGACGGCCACCCCGAGGGAGCGGGCCATGGCGGCACAGAAGGCGGCGGGCTGGTCCGGGCCCAACACAATCGTCTGGTCGTAGGGCGGGGTGGTGCCGGTGATGTCGTCGATCAGGCGGGCCTGATCCCCAGCCAGCCGGTAGAACCAGCCCTTGCTGCCCACCAGCTTGAGCGCCAGGCCCACCAGCCAGGCCCCCAGCACCCGCGCCGGTCCCACAACGTCGATCAGGCTCTGCAGGCCGCAGGCGGTGGCCAGGGAGCTGGTGGGGTGGAACACCCGGCAGAGCAGCCGGGCCAGACCACTGGGCTGCACGGTGGCGGGATGGTGGTAACGGCCCTGCATCACCGCCAGGGGGGTCTCGCCGATGGTGAGCACATCACCGGGTTGGACCAGCTCGCCGGCGTAACGGCGCAGCACGGCTTCGGGCTCGTCCAGCACCCCCAGCAGGTGGGTGCCCACCGGCAGCACCCGGCAGCGGTCGCCCTCACGCCAGTTGGCGCTGGCGGCGCTCTGGGGGCTGGGCTTCTGCAGGGGAATCAGCACGCCATCGCGGCGCTCCAACCGGCCGAAGGGGCCGTAGTTGATCCAGAGGATCTCCAGCCACAAGGTGTCGAGCAGCTGGTTGAGGGGTTGGCCCGGGGCGCCGGCCAGGCTGATGTGGACGCGGGCACGGGTGCTCTTGCGGCCTTTGACGATGTAGGCGGCCCAGTAGCCATCGGGGCGGGACTCCTCATCGGGGTGCAGGGCCTCGATCCGAGCGCTCACCGTGACGCCGGCCAGGTCGCCCCGGCCCAGCAGGGTGGGCTTGAGCTGGATCTCCGGCACCATCACCTCCATGCGGCGATGGGGATTGCTGATCGTGACCGTGCCGGTCACCTCCAGACCCGCGGGGGTTGGCTCCACCTGGAAGCCATCGGCCCGCAGCTGCAGCGGTGACGCGGGCCGCAGCCGGTGGCGCAGTTCCAGCCACAGCAGGGTGAGGCCCAGCAGCAGCGCCAGCACCAGCACCACCTTCAGCAGGAGCAGGGCGACCAGGGAGGAGGCCAGCTGCGTCGGAGCCAGTTGCGTCGAAGCCAATTGCGACCGGGCAAGAATCGCCGGAGCGTAATGGGGCCTGCGGCCTTAGCTTCAAACGGTCGCGATTTCGGTGCCGAGCATGCGCAAGACCTTCGTGCTCGACACGAACGTGCTGCTGCACGATCCGGCGGCCCTGACCCGGTTTGAAGACAACAACATCCTGATTCCGATTGAGGTGGTCGAGGAGATCGACCGCTTCAAGCGCGACCCCGCCGAGAAGGGCCGCAATGCCCGCCAGGTGTCGCGGCTGTTGGATGCGCTGCGGGCCCAGGGCAACTTGGCCGATGGGGTGCCCAACGGGGAGCAGGGGGGCACCCTCAAGGTGGTGTTCTGCCGGGCGGAGACCCTCAGCCAGCTGCCGCCCGAGCTCAAGGCCGGCAACGGCGACAACAACATCCTGGCGGTGGCCCTGGAGGAGCAGCGCCTGCAGGCGGTGATGGGCAGCCAGCCGCCGGTGATCCTGGTCACCAAGGACACCAACCTGCGCATCAAGGCCGATGCCGTCGGCCTGAACGCCCAGGACTACACCAGCGATCGGGTCGACATCGGCGACCTCTATCCCGGCCTGTGTGAGCTCTGGGTGAGTGCCGAGCAGATGGACCGGGTGAAGCTGCCTCCGGGCCTCGCCGTGGAGGGCTTGGCGGTGGAGAGTCCCCTTCAGGCCAATGAAGGGGTCACCCTGATCGATCTGGCCCAGCCAGCCCACACCCTGCTGGCCCGCTTCAACGCGGCCACCGCCACCCTGCAGCCCCTGCAGCGGGCCCCCAAGGCCAAGCTCGGTCGGATCCAGCCCCGCAACCGGGAGCAGACCTTTGCCCTGGATCTGCTGCTGGATCCGGAGGTCCAGCTGATCACCCTGGTGGGCAAGGCCGGCACTGGCAAAACCCTCCTGGCCCTGGCGGCGGGCCTGCACCAGGTGGCCGACGAACGCCTCTATGAGCGCCTGCTGGTGACCCGGCCGGTGATCTCCCTGGGCAAGGAGATCGGCTTTTTGCCCGGGGATCTCGAGGAGAAGATGGGCCCCTGGATGCAGCCGATCATCGACAACCTCGACTTCCTGCTGGGCGGCAGCGGCGAGGACGAGGGGCGCGGTGCCCCCCGGGGTGGCGGCGGGGCTGGAGCAGGTGGCCGGGGTGGCAGCCACCGGGGTCCGCGCAGCAACTGGACCGACCTCAAGGGCATGGGCCTGCTGGAGGTGGAGGCGATCAGCTACATCCGCGGCCGTTCGATTCCCCGCCAGTTCATGGTGGTGGATGAGGCCCAGAACCTCACCCCCCATGAGGTGAAAACGATCGTGACCCGGGTGGGTGAAGGCACCAAGATCGTGCTCACCGGCGACCCGTACCAGATCGACAACCCCTACGTGGACGCCGAGAGCAATGGCCTCACCTGGTTGGTGGAGCGGTTCAAGGGCCAGCCCCTCGCCGGGCACGTGACCCTGCTGCGGGGTGAGCGGAGTGAACTGGCCGAGTTGGCGGCCAATCTGCTCTGAGCCCGCGTCCCTAGCCGTCCAGCCCGGTGCGCCGTTCCCAGGGGGTCACCTCGGAGCGGTGCTCGCTCCATTGGCGCCTCCGCAGCCGCTCGTAGGCGCCGCAGAAGTCTTCCCCCAGCGCCCGGCGCAGGGCCGTGTCTGCAGCAAAGGCATCCAGGGCGTCGCCGAGGCTGTTGGGCAGTCGGCCACAGGCGTCGGCCGCCAGGGGAGTGGCGTAGTTGTCGTTGTCGTGGCGGGAGCCGGGGTGGAGCTGCCGCTCGATGCCGTCGAGCCCCGCCGCCAGGATCGCCGCCTGGAGCAGGTAGGGGTGGGCGGCGCCATCGGGCAACCGCAGCTCCAGGCGTTGGCTGTCGGGGATGCGCACCATGTGGGTGCGGTTGTTGCCGCTGTAGCTGATGCCGCCCGGGCTCCAGGTGGCGCCGGAGCTGGTGGGGGGAGCGGCCAGCCGGCGGTAGCTGTTCACCGTGGGGTTGGTGAGGCAGCTGAGCGCAGGGGCGTGGGCCAGCAGGCCGGCCAGGAACTGGTAGGCCAGCGCTGAGAGGCCCAACTCTCCGGCCGGGTCGTGGAAGAGGTTTTGGCCGGCGTTGGCACTGCCGGCAGCACCCCACAGTGAGAGGTGGGTGTGACAGCCGTTGCCGGTGAGGGCGGCGAAGGGTTTGGGCATGAAGCTGGCCCGCAGCCCCTGCTGCTCCGCCAGGGATTTCACCATCACCTTGAAAAAGGCATGGCGATCGGCGGTGGTGAGCGCCTCGGCGTAGGTCCAGTTGACCTCGAACTGACCGTTGGCGTCTTCGTGGTCGGCCTGGTAAGGGCCCCAGCCCAGCTGTTCCATCGCGTCGAGCAGCGGCGCGATCAGGGGGTAGCGACGCATCAGCGCCAGCTGGTCGTAGCAGGGTTTGTCCTGGGTGTCGGCCCCGTCGGCGATCTGCTCACCCGTGGGATCGAGCAGAAAAAACTCGGCCTCCACGCCGCTGCGCAGCTCCAGCCCCCGCTCAGCGGCCCGCTCGAGCTGGCGGCGCAGCAGGCGGCGGGGACATTGCGCCATCGGCTGGCCGTTGAGCTGGAGCTCGGCCGCCACCCAGCCCACCTCCGGCTGCCAGGGCAGGGGGGTGAGGCTGGCCGCCGCCGGGATCGCCATCACGTCGCCATCGGCGGGGGAGAGATCCAGCCAGGCCGCAAAGCCGGCGAAGCCAGCCCCGTCCCGGGCCATCCCCGCCACGGCCGAAGCCGGCACGAGTTTGGCCCGCTGGATGCCGAACAGGTCGGTGAAGGAGATCAGCAAGAACCGGAGGTTCAGTTCCTGCACCCGCTGGGCGAGATCAGACATGGGAGGGCTGCTGGAGGAGGGTGTCGACGATGCGGCTCAGCTGCCGCTGCTCGGCAGGGCTGCTGTGGGGGTTGCCGGCCCGGTGGCCGAGCTCCGAGCGGATCACGTGCAACGCCGCGCCGGGGATGGCGTCGGCGTCGGCGGCCAGGTCGTCGGGCGGGAAGTAGAGGTCGTGGCTGCCGGCCACCACGGCGGTGCGGGCGGTGATGCGGCCCAGGCTTGCGGCCAGGTCGCCACCGGCGGCCACATCGTGGGCCAGCCAGGTGTCGAGCATGGCGATCAGGTCACGGGGGTCGTGGCGCTGGTAGTGGGGCAGCCACTGGCGCTCCACGTGCTCTTCGACCGGTTCGGCGACGGTGCGGAAAAAGGGCTGGCTGGCGGCCCAGCTGGCGTAGATCAGGGCGTAGGTGCGTAGCCCCTGCTCCGGCGGCGCGTTGAAGCCGCTGCCGTTCCAGTGGCGATCGGCGGTGAGGGCCTGGCGCAGGCTGAGCAGGAATAGGCGGTTGTGGGGGGAGGTGCGGGCGGTGCCGCAGACGCAGCAGATCCGCTCCACGGCCTCCGGGTGATCGACGGCCCACTGGTAGGCCTGCTGGGCCCCCATCGACCAGCCGTAAATCAGGGGGAGCCGTTCGACGCCGAACACCTCCGCCAGCAGTTGCCGTTGGGCGGCCACGTTGTCGCGGTGGCTCACCACCCAGCCCTGCTCCGCCAGCCCCATGGCCCCGTGGCTGGGGCTGCTGGAGGCGCCGTTGCCGAACATGCCGGCGATGACGATGCACCAGCGCTCCGGATCCAGCACCGGGCCGGCCAGCCAGGCCAGATCCTCGGGCCGGGCGCCATAGGAGGTGGGCACCAGGATCAGGTTGGAGCGCTGGGCGTTGAGCTCACCGATCTGGAGATAGGTGAGTTGGGCCTCCGGCAGGGTGTGGCCGCAGGCCAGGGGAAGGTGGCCCAGGGGGTGCTGGGCCCGGTGGGCGACGGCGGTGGCGCTCATGCCGGCAGGGCGAGGGCGGGCAGGTTGCGCAGCAGCCGCAGGTGCACCGCCAGGTAGCCCCGATCGCAGTGGCGCAGGTGCGGGGCGATGGGGCCGTGGGCGGCGGGCAGGGCGTGGAAGGGGAGGGAGGGGTAGAGGTGGTGTTCGGCGTGGAACGGCATGTTCCACATCAGCCAGCGCACGGCCGGGTTGGTGAGGGTGGTGCGGGTGTTCTCGGTGCCGTCGCTGCTGAAGCTGCAGCCGCTGTGTTCGGCCAGCAGCAGAACCCGCAGGACGGGCTGCCCCACGGCCAGGGGCAACAGCCAGAACCAGAACAGAAAGCCCGTGCCGCTCACCAGGGAGGCCAGGGCCAGGGCGGCGTACACGGCGAACTGCAGCCGCACGGAGCGGCGCACCTGGGGAATGGCCTCAGGGCTCAGGTAGCTCAGAGCGCTGAGATCTCCCCAGAGCAACCTGGCGTAGCCGCCCCACTTGCCGGTCCACCAGTTCCAGCCGCTCACCTCGCGCAGGTAGGCCCAGGCGTTGGTGGGCACGGGATCCTCGAGTTCGGGATCGAGCCCGGGTTGGTGGGTGTAGCGGTGGTGCCACTGGTGATACCGCCGGTAGTAGGTGGCGTTGTAAAAGCTCAGCAGCCCGGCGATCCAGGCCACGGTGTCGTTGCTGCGGCGGCTGCGGAACGCCGTGCGATGGCAGCACTCATGCAGCGGGGCAAAGGAGGTGGCCAGGCCGATGCCGCACACCAGCAGCCCCACAAGCCTCAGGGCCAGGGGCCAGGGCTGCTGGGCCCACACCAGTCCGCCCGCCACGGTGAACAGCAGGTGGCTGGCCAGGCGCACGGCTCCGGGGCCATTGCGTAGCTGGTTGAGGCTGGCCAGCGCATCGCGCTCCAGCAGGGGTGGGGTGAGTTGGGCCATGGGTCCTATCCCACCAGCCCGGCGCCCCCGGTTTCGGTAGGGGATGTGACCGTCTGCGGGGCCCGCTGGCCGCCAAGGGGCTGGAGGCCTTCGATCTGCCGCACGTCACGGGAGGGGCCGAGGAAGGCCCCCTGGCCCAGGCGCACCCCCATGGCGAGCAGTTCCTGACGGGTTTCGCGGTCGCCCACGAACTCCGCCACCACCAGGGTGCCGAGGCCCTTGGCCAGCTTCACCACCGCCTCGATGATCAGCCGGTCGGCGGGATCGTTTTCCGTGCCCAGGCCGCGCACATATTCCCCGGCAATCTTGAGCAGATCGACGGGCAGATGTTTGAGGTAGTAGAAGCTGCCAAAGGCCGCCCCGAAGTCGTCGAGGGCCAGCCGGCAGCCGAGTTTGCCCAGCACCCGGCCCAACTGGCGGGCCCGTTCCAGGTTGGCCATCGCCACCGACTCCGTGAGTTCAAAGATCAGGAGCTCGCGGGGGAAGCTAGCCGCGGCCAGGTGGGTCTCGAGAAACTGGGCGAACCGTCCCCCCGCAGGGACGCGCCGCTGATGTTCACCCCCAGGGCAATGGGTTGGGCGGGGTCCATCTCCTCCAGCAGCGTGATGGCCCGGCCGGTGACCCACTCATCGATGTCGATGGCCATGCCGAAGCGTTCGGCCGTGTACAGGAACACCGTCGGGGGAATGAGGATGCCGCCGGGGGCCCTAAGCCGAATCACCAGCTCGTAGAAGGCCACCGCATCGGTCTGCAGGTCGATCACCGGCTTGGCATGCAGCACGAAGCCGTCGTGGTCGAGGGCGTCGCGGATCCGCTCGGGCCACAGCAACCGGGCCGTCACCTTCTCGTGCAGACCGCTGTCAGTGGCAAACACCTTCACGCAGCCCCGGCCGGATTCCTTGGCCTGATACAGCGCCAGGTCGGCGTTGATCAGCACGTCGTCAGCGCACTGGCCGTCGTCGCTCTGGAAGCCCGCCACCCCGCAGCTGGCGGCCACGGTGATGCCCTGACCCGCCCCCTCCACCACCACCGCACCGATCGCCTGGAGCAATTTGTTGGCGTGGGCCTGGGCTTCGCTCAGGCTGGATTCCGGCAGCAACACGGCGAATTCATCGCCCCCCAGCCGGGCCACCAGATCGGTTTCGCGCGAGTGGCCGGTGAGGGCGGCGGCGACCGCGATGATCAGGGCATCGCCGGCGGCGTGTCCGTACTGGTCGTTGACGCCCTTGAAGTTGTCGAGGTCGAGCATCAGCACGGCACCACCGCCACCATGGCGCCGGGCGTAGGCGAGCTGGCGGTCGACGTCGATCCGGAAGCGCCGCTGGTTGTAGAGCGAGGTGAGCGGGTCGTGGTCGGCGAAGTATTCGAGCTGGCCGACGAAATGCTTGCGTTCGGAGATGTCATGCACCTGCACGACCAGGGCCCCTTGGCGGTTGCCTGTGAGCTCATGGCCCTGGGCCACCGTGACCAGACCCCAGGTGCGATGGCCATCGGCGTGCTCGAAGCGCTTCTCGAAGCTGCAGGTTTCCATTTCGCCGCGGCAGAGGCGGGCGATCAGGTCTTCGAACAGGGCGACATCGTCGCGGTGCACCAGGTCCGCGAAGGAGAGGCCGCTCAAGTCGGCCTTGGTGCGGCCGGTGAAGAAGGCCATGGCCCCGTTCGCCGCCAAGATCGTGCCCAGGCCGCCCCGTTCCTGGCTGGGCGCCACGAAGGCCATCGGGATTCCCGCATCGGCAAAGGCGCTATCGCCCAGTTGCTGGGGCATGGTGAAATCCGCGGCGGGTCCCCGATGGGAGGGGCCCTTCCCTTCATCGTGACAGCAATTCAGCGGCTCAGACCATGTCGCCGGGCTGCACCCACTGGTCGAATTCCTCAGCGCTGATTTCCCCCAGCACCAGGGCGGCCTCCTTGAGGCTGAGCTGGTGGTTGTGGGCGTGCTTGGCGATGGCGCAGGCCCGGTCGTAGCCGATGGCGGGGGTGAGGGCCGTCACCAGCATCAGGCTCTGATCCAGCAGGGTTTCGATGCGGCTCTCGTTGGCCTGCAGCCCCTCGATGCAGTGCGCGCGGAAGCTGGTGCAGGCCCCGGCCAGCAGGTCGATGCTCTCGAGCACGTTGTGGGCGATCACGGGCTTGAACACGTTCAGCTCGAAGTTGCCCTGGCTGGAGGCCAGCTGCACCGCCGTGTTGTTGCCCATCACCTGCACGGCCACCATCGTGAGGCTCTCGGCCTGGGTGGGGTTCACCTTGCCCGGCATGATCGAGCTGCCCGGTTCGTTTTCCGGGATCACCAGTTCGCCGAGGCCGCAGCGGGGGCCGCTGGCCAGCCAGCGGATGTCGTTGGCGATCTTCATCAGCGAGCCCGCCAGCACGGTGAGGGCCCCGTGGGCCGCGGCCAGGGGCTCGTGGCCGGCCAGGGCCTGGAACTTGTTGGGGGCGCTGGTGAAGGGCAGGCCCACGCGTTCGGCCAGCCGGGCCGCCACCGCCTCGCCGAAGCCGGGGGGCGCATTCAGCCCCGTGCCCACGGCCGTGCCGCCGATGGCCAACTGGCGCACCTGGGGCAGGCTGGCCCGGATGGTCTCGAGGGCCAGGTCGAGCTGGGCCCCATAGCCGCCGAATTCCTGGCCCAGGCTCAGGGGCACCGCATCCTGCAGGTGGGTGCGGCCGATCTTGATGATCGCGGCGAAGGCCTCGGCCTTGGCCACCAGGGCGGCGCGCAGGGCTTCCACCGCTGGGATCAGGCTGCGTTCCAGCTCGATCGCCACGGCCACGTGCAGGGCGGCGGGGAAGGTGTCGTTGCTCGACTGGCTGAGGTTCACATGGTCGTTGGGGTGCACCGGGCTCTTGCTGCCCAGCACCCCGCCAGCGGCTTCGATCGCCCGGTTGGCGATCACCTCGTTGACGTTCATGTTGGTCTGGGTGCCGGAGCCCGTCTGCCACACCTTGAGCGGGAACTCGCCATCGAGCGTGCCGGCGGCCACCTCTTCTGAAGCCGCCACGATCAGGGCGGTGAGCTCTGGGCTGAGCTTGCCCTTGGCCTGGTTGACTTCGGCGCAGGCGGCTTTCAGCTGGCCGAAGGCGTGCACCACCGCCAGCGGCATGGCCTGGCCGAAGGGGAAGTAGTGGATCGAGCGCTGGGTCTGGGCCCCCCAGTAGTGCTGGTCGGGCACCGCAATGGCGCCCATGCTGTCGGTTTCGAGGCGGCCCATCAGCGGCTGATCCCCTGCGAACTCACGACCTCCGAATTGAGCTCGTTGAAGCTCTCGGTGCTGCTGCGGGTGCCGCCCTCCGGCAGGGGAATGCCGGTGGCCTGGCTCACGGCGGCGTTGATGGCATCCACATCCACCAGTCCCTGTTCATCGAAGACCACCCGCCCCTCGGTGTTGAACACCACCACCTGGGGCACCTGGCCCCGCCAGTAGTGGGCCGGATCGGAGGGTCCGGCATCGCCCCGGTTCTGCAGGGGGTCGGTCACCAGGGGAATCAGCTCGATGTTGTTGAGCCACACCCGCTGCAGTTCCGACACCACCGCCGAGAACTGTTTGCTGGCGGCATCGTCGTCGAGGTAATAGATCACCACGGTGGTGCGGTGGTCGGAGAGGGCCTGGGCCAGGCTGCTGCGCGGCGGCACCAGGGAGCCGTTGCCGGCGTAGAGGGCGTAGATGTTGCCGTCGTAGCTGTTGCTGGTGAGCGAGGCCTGGGCCGGTTGGCTGGCCAGGCCCCAGAGACCCGCCGCCAGCAGCACCCCCAGGGCGGAGGTGAGCAGACCCTGGAGGAGGCTTCTGAGGCTGGTGGGCATTGACCCGATCCCGTTCCGACCTCGCCCGTTCCGTGCCATCCCGAACTGCCCGCCAAGTGGAGCCATTGTGACGGGGCGTCAGCTGCGACCCAGGCTGCGGCCCATGCCCTGGGCGATGCCCCGGCCCACCAGGCCAATGGCCCGGCCCAGCACCCGGGTGAGCAGCACCACCACCAGATCGCCAAGGCCGCGCACCAGGGCCTGCACCTGGGGGGCCAGGGCATCGCGGGTTTCCAGGCTGAGGGTCACCAGTTGCTGCAGCCAGCCCAGCTGGCGCAATTCCTGATCCCGGGGCTCGGTGAGGTCGTGGCAGCGGATGGCGCCATCGCGCAGGCAGTAGAGCCGGCGGCGGCTTTCGTAGAGGCTGATTGGCCGCTCCACCCAGCTGGTCCAGCGCTGCTGGGCGTTGAGTTGGTTGCGCAGCCGTTCGAGGTTGCGGGTGGCCAGCAGCTCGGGTTGGAGCAGGTAACGGCGCAGTTCCGGCCAGCTGCCGCAGCTGGCGAGCACTTCGGCGCTCACGAGTTCGGCGCTGCGCACCAGCCAGTTGCTGAGCAGCAGCTCCAGATGCAGCACGGCCCGAGGCTCGTCGGCGGCCACCAACTGGCCCTCCACCAGCAGGGGCTGGGCCCGCACCAGGGCGGCGAGCATCGGCTGGGGATCGGGCAGTTCCGGGTCGCCTCCCTCCAGCTCGCTGCTGCGGATCAGGGTTTCGGCCACGGGCTGGAGCTGGCCCTCCCGGGGCAGTTGCACATAGGGGTTCACCAAGCTGCGCAGGGCCTGTTGGCGGAGTTCCGGTTGCCAGGTGAGCCAGCGCTCCTGCAAGGGCTGGGTGGGGCACTCCTCCGCCAGCAGCCTTTGGCGCAGGCTGTCCACCTGACTCAGCAGGGCCCGCAGCAGGTCGCGGCGGCGCTCCGGGCTGAGGCCCTCCAGGGCCAGCAGCTGGCCGCTGTGGTTGGTGAGCCCGGCCTCGGCGCCGGCTTCCAACCGCTGGCGAAGGGCACTCCAGATGCCATCGGCGCTGCGCTGCTGCAGGGTGATCGCCAGCACCGACTCCGCCTCCGCCGCCGCCTGCGGGCCGGGGCCCCAGGCCAGGCTCATGGGCCCCCAGAGCAGCAGCAGCAGCTGCCGGGCCGCCGAGAGCTCCCGCAGCCGCCCCTGCAGCACGAGCAGGTGCACCAGGTTGGTGGGTGGCGGGGTGAGCAGGCGTTGAATCGCCTGGCTGTCGGCGTCGATCTGCTGCAGTCCACTGATCAGCAGCCACTGGCCCAGCCCGAGGGTGGGGCTGGGATCGGGGCTGGCCAACGCCGCGGCCGAGCCGGAGGACACCGCCAGCACCCGGCCACCGGCGAGCAGGGTGGCCATGGCCTCGAGCAGCTCCTGGGGCGTTGGGGCCTCCAGCACCCCCGCGGCGGGCAGCTGCAGCAGGGCCCCATGGGCCAGCCCATGGCCGGCGGGCAGGAGCAGCAGCAGCGGCGCGGGCTGCCAGCGCTCCTGGAGCAGCTGGAGCTCCTGGGTCAAGCTTTCCAGCGAGGCCGCCCTGCTGCCCATCTGCCAGAGCACCAACTGCGGCAGGCCGTTCAGTTCCTCGGGTGACTGGGCCACCGTGTAGCGATCAGCCTGGGCGGTGAGCAGGCGGCTGAGTCCATCACGCAGCAGTGGTTCAGCAAACAGCAGCAGCTGCGAACTCACGGGCCTGGCTGAGGAATGGGATCACGTTAACGAGCCCAAACCGGTTTCTCCAGTGCAGGGCTGACGGCAGGTCAGCCCGGGCGGCGCCGACCGGTGAGGTGCAGGGTGTAGCTCTCGATGGCGAAGCCGGTGTGGCGCTCGATTTGGTCGAGCAGGTCGCGGGGCAGCTCCACATCCAGATCCTGGATGGCACCTGAATCGGCGCAGGTGAGGTGGCTGTGCGGATCGCTGCGATAGCCGTAGAGGCGGCCGCTGGCCCGATCCAGGCACTCGATCACCCCAGCTGATTGGAGGGCCTCGAGGTTCTGATACACCGAGGTGTGGCCGATGTTGCGGCCCAGGTTGTTCAGCTTTTCAAAGATGTCGCGGGCGCTCAGGTGGCTTTTCTCCGCCCAGAGCAGATCCAGCACCATGCGGCGCTGGCGGCTGAGCCGCATGCCCAGCTCCCGGCAGCGCTGGTACACGTCGTCCACGTTGCTCGACTGCTCGTGGGCGGGCTGCGTGTTGTTGGCTGGGGTGGAAAGGGCGTCGGTGAGCACGCGACACACCTCAAGTGGTGATGAATCTGTTATAGGCCAACCCGCAACCGATCCGCTTACGGTGTGGGCATGGCCGGATGGGCCTTCAGCGCCATCAGGCGTCCGCAGTCCGCCACCGGTGTGTGGAGGCCCAGGTGATGGAGGGCGTGCCAATAGGTGGCTGTGTTGACCGCGATCACGGGTTTGCCCAGTTCCTGCTCCAGCTCCTCCACCAGGGAGGTGGCCACCAGGTTGGTGCCCACCTGCAGCAGCCCATCCACGCCGCTGTGGTTCACGGCCCGGAAGGCCTCCCGGATCCGTTCGGCGCTGACTCGCGCTGAAAACACCTTGCCCTTTTGGGCACTGGCCAGGCATTCCATGGCCCCTACCTCAAAGCCTTCGGCTTGGAAGTGGCTGAGCACGGCGGCATTCGCCTGCTCGGGAAAGGGGTTGACGATGCCCAGCCGCCGGCAGTTCAGGGCCCGCAGCGCCGCACTGACGGCGGCGGTGGCGGTGGTCACGCCCAGGCCACTCGCCGCTTCCAGGGTGGCCCTGAGCTGCTGGGCCACGCCGGCCGCCTCCGGCATGTATTCGGGGGAGTAGCCGAGCACCAGGTGGTCCGGCTCGCAGGCCAGCACCATGGCGACGGCCGGTTCCATCAGCTCCAGCAACCGCTCCGGGGTGGCCGGCAGTTCCGGGAACGGAAAGCGGAAGGTGTGGTTGGTCACCCCCGGGGGCTGGAGGGAGGCCAGGTCGGGTTCCACCATCGTGTTGGTGGCGGGCACCAGCACCGCCAGCACGGCCCGCGTGCCCAGGGCATCGGTCATGGCGGGGCGGGGCGGTGGATCAGGCCATCATCGACGCCGCGTCCGGATCCTGGAGCCGTCCCTCATCGATGGCCTGCAGGGCTTCGGCCAGATCCACCCGGCCGTCGTAGAGGGCGCGGCCCACGATCACCCCCTCCACCCCCAGGGGGGCCAGGGCCAGCAGGGAGAGCAGGTGCTCCAGGGTGCCGATGCCACCGGAGGCGATCACCGGCACGGCGCTGGCCTCGGCCATGGCCCGCAGGGCCTCCAGGTTGGGCCCCGCCAGGGTTCCGTCGGTGGCGATGTCGGTGCTGATGATCGCGGCGATGCCGCTGGCGGAGAACCGCCGGGCCAGTTCGGTGGCTTCGGTGCTGCTCTCCTCGATCCAGCCGCGGGTGGCCACCTTGCCGTTCTTGGCGTCGATGCCCACCACGATCCGGCCGGGATGGCGGGCGGCCAGCGTGTCCACCAGCTCGGGCTGCTCCAGGGCCACGGTGCCGAGGATCACCCGATCCAGCCCGCAGGCCAGCAGCTCTTCGGCCCGCTCGGTGCTACGCACCCCCCCGCCCAGCTGCACGGGGATGGTGAGGGCGGCGGTGATCGCCTTGATGGCGGCGTCGTTGGCCGGCTCGCCGCTGCGGGCGCCGTCGAGATCCACCAGGTGCAGCCGCCGGGCACCCTGCTGCTGCCAGCTGAGGGCCTGGGCCACGGGGTCGTCGCTGAAGCGGGTCACCTGGTCGTAGTCGCCCTGGTGCAGCCGCACGCACTGACCGTCGAGCAGATCGATGGCGGGGATCACCTGCATGGAGGGGGCCGGGGGCAATGACTGCCAGCCAGGCTGCCAGAGCTGGCGGTTGCGCAGCTCCCGCAGGGGCACCACCAGGCGCCAGCCGGGCTCGAGCACGGCCTGGAGTTCCGCCGCCCGCTCGGCGCCCCGTCCCCGCTCCCCCAACAGGGCGAAGTGGCGGTAGCCCTGGGTTTGGCCCAGCAGCGCGGGCTGGGCGGTCCAGGCGGTAGCCAGGCGCATCGCGGCAGAGGCAAGAACAGCCGGATTGTGGGCCCTGTGGGACTCCGAGGATTCGGTGTGACTCATCGTTTCGGCCTGGGTTGGGGCCTTGGAGCGTCGCCAGATTGCTGGTCAGGTTGCGCTGCCTGTGATGACGACGAATCCGATCCGCTTGCTCGGCCGAGGTGCAGGGGCAGCGCTGGTGAGCTGCTTGCTCGGCGCCCAGGCGCTGCCGGCAGGGGCGGCACCGTCTAAACCCGCACTCCACCTGGTGATGGTGCCCAAGGTGAGCCACCCGTGGTTTGAGGAGGTGCGCCAGGGGGCCCTGGAGGCCGGGCGGATGATCACCGCCGAGACGGGCCGGCCGGTGCGCGTCGACTACCAGCCTCCGGCCGAGGCCACCATCGAACAGCAGGAGCGGATTCTTCGCCGGGCCATCGCCTCCAAACCGGATGGGATCTTCATCGATCTGCTCGACACCACCCGGCTGAGGCCCCTGCTGAACCAGGCCCGGGCAGCGGGGATCCGGTTGGCGGTGTTTGATTCCGAGGCGCCAGTGGATCTGGCCATCACCAGCGTGGGCAACGACTACTGCAGGCAGGCCACGCTGGCCTCGGAGCGGCTGGCGACCCTGCTGGGGGGACGCGGCGAGGTGGCGATCATGCAGGGGGTGCCCACGGCGCCGAACCATGCCATCCGGTTCCGCTGTCACCAGGAGGTGTTTCGCCGCTACCCGGGCATCCAGGTGGTGGCCACCCCCAGCGATCAGGACGCCATCGCCACCGCCGAACGGCAGGCCCTCGCCACGATGAAGGCCCACCCCGCGCTGCGGGGCTGGGTGGCCAGCGACGCCAGCGGGCCGATCGGGATTGGGCGTGCCATCCGCAGCTTGGGTGCCCAGGGGCGGGTGCAGGCCGTTGGCCTCGACGACCTGCCCGAACTGGTGGCCCTGATCCGCGACGGGGTGGTGCAATCCAGCGTGGCCACCAAGCCGAAGGCCCAGGGCTATTGGGCCGTGCTGGCCCTGTGGCAACAGCAGCTTGGAGCCCCGGTGATTGAGCGGATCGACACGGGGATCACGGTGGTGGAGTGATCGACGCTGCTGGCCGGGGGCTTGAATGGCGCCCAGTTTCGTGGCCCGGTGGGCAGCAGCATGGACATCCTGGTGATGGGCGGCACCCGCTTCGTGGGCAAGCCGCTGGTGGAGCGGCTCCAGGCTGCCGGCCATGCCCTCACCCTGTTCACCCGGGGCAACAAGCCGGCGCCGGCCGGCGTGGAGCACCTGGTGGGCGATCGCAGCAGTGCTGAAGGGCTGGCACCGCTCCTGGGCCGCTCGTTTGATGTGATCGTCGACAGCTCGGGCCGCACCCTGGAGGATTCCCGCGCCGTGGTGGAGCGCACCGGTGCCCCCAGGCATCGCTTTGTGTATGTGAGCTCGGCTGGGGTGTACGCCGACAGCGAGCTGTGGCCCCTCGATGAAGACAGCCCCACCGATCCCGCCAGCCGCCACGCCGGCAAGGCGGAAACCGAGGCCTGGCTGCGTCAGCAGGGCATTCCCTTCACCAGCTTCCGGCCCACCTACATCGTGGGCCCGGGCAATTACAACCCGGTGGAGAGCTGGTTCTTCGACCGGATCGTGCACGGCCGGCCGGTGCCCTTGCCGGGCGATGGCAGCACGATCACCCAACTGGGCCATGTGAGCGACCTGGCCGCCGCCATGGCCCGCTGCATCGAGGTGGAGGCCGCGGCCAACCGCATCTACAACTGCACCGGCCGCCAGGGCATCACTTTCCGGGGCCTGGTGCACGCCGCGGCCCGGGCCGCTGGCCAGGACCCGGCCGCCGTGGAGATCCGCAGCTTCGATCCCGCCGGGCTCGACAAAAAGGCCCGCAAGGCCTTTCCCCTGCGCCTGGCCCACTTCCTCACCGACCTCACCCGGGTGCGGCGAGAGCTGGCCTGGGAGCCGGCGTTCGATCTCGAGGCC
>NZ_JAGQBE010000019.1 GCF_024345475.1 Cyanobium sp. T1B-Tous | reverse complement strand
CTCCAGCAGCTTGGCGGTGAGGGGCCGGTTGGAGGCGTCGTCGGTGTCGACCAGGTGCAGCCGCCGCCGCGCGTGGGAGGTGGGCACCCCCGGCAGCAGCTCCAGCACCGCATCCACCACCAGCTCCGCCAGGGGCTTGCTGGTGGCATACACCATTCGCACCCCCGGATCCCGCAGCCGGATCAGCGAAAACAGCTGGCGCTCCTCGTAGTGGTGGGCGCCGGTTACCAGGTCGATCTGGTTCTGGTCCATCGACAGCGACGGCACCATCAGCACATCCACATCCGGGCCCTGGGCGTTGGTGGCCAGGCCCCACTCGGGCTGCAGCTGGGCCTGGAGCTCGTGGAAGCTGAGCAGCGTCATGGCGGCAGGTGCAGGATCTCGGCGTGTCCACCATGCTGGCCCCACCGTCACCCCCATCCATGGCTGCTGCGTTGGAGTCGCTGCTGCACGGGCTGATCAGCCTGGGCATCGCCCTGGTGCTGGCGGGATTCATCCTCGCCACGGCCACCCAGCACGGCCGTCACGGCAACCCCCAGCTCGCCGCCGACAGCCTGCACATGCTCTGGTCGCCGGCGGTGTTCGCCGGGGTGGGTGCCCTGCTGATCGCCAATGGGCTGGTGCGCAGTCTTTGGCTGATGCGCCCGCGGAGCAGCAGGGTGCGGCCCCGGGTCGTGGTTCCGCCGCGTGACGCGCCGCCAGCGCCGGCTCGAGCGGCTCCGGCCCCTGCTGAGGCTCCAGCCCCTCCCGATGCCTACAGCCGGGCCTGCGCCGAGCTGGGGGTGGAGCCCGGCAGCCCCTGGCCCGTGGTGCGCGCCACCTGGCGCCGCAATCTCTCCCGCTGGCACCCCGACCAGGGCGGTAGCCCCGAGCTCTGGAGCCGCAAGCTGGCCGCCTACACCCTGCTCGAGGCCTGGCAGCAGTTCGAGCACCCCGGCGGGCCCTAGGCGCTGTAGCCCTTGCGCGCGGGAATCGGATAGGGGATGCGGCGGTGGCGCATCCGCCTCCACACCCGCACGAAGGCCCGCACCAGCAGTTCCAGTTCGGCCCGGCTGATGCCGCTCTCGGCCAGTTGGCCGTCGCTCTGGCGGGCCTCGATGATCCGTCGCACCATCGCCCGCGCCTCGGTTTCGCTGGTGCCTGGGGGCAGGGAGCGCAGGGCGGCCTCACAGCCATCCGCCAGCATCAGGATCGCCGTCTCGCGGCTGCGGGGTGTGGGCCCCCGGTAGCGGAAGCGCTCCTCGGCCATGGCCGGATCCCGCTCCCTGGCCTGGTGCAGGAAGTAGCCCATCTTCAAGGTGCCCTGGTGCTCCGGAATGAAGTCGGCCAGGGGCCGGGGCAGCCGGTAACGGCGGGCCAGCTTCAGGCCCTCATCCACGTGGGCCTGGAGGATGGCGGCGCTGGCGAGCGGGTCGTTGAGCGTGTCGTGGGGGTTGGTGCCCTCGCCCTGGTTCTCGATGAACCACTCCGGGCCGTGCAGCTTGCCCACGTCGTGATACAGCGCCCCGGTGCGCACCAGGTCGATGTCGGCCTGGATGGCCCGGGCCCCCTCCTCCGCCAGGCCGGCGATCATCAGGGTGTGCTCGAAGGTGCCGGGGGCCTCCACCGAGAGCCTGCGCAGCAGGGGCCGCTGCAGGTCGGCCAGCTCCATCAGCCGCGCCCGGGTTACTAGCCCAAAGAACGTCTCCATCAGCGGCGCCAGCAGCAGGCCCGCCATCAGCAGGCCGCCCAGCAGCAGCGCCTCGCTGAGCAGGTCCACCTGGCTCGGCCGCAGCACCGATTGCAACAGCAGCCACTGCACCGCCAGGCCCGCGCCCGGCAGCAGCACCGCCAGTTGCAGCAGTTCGGCCCGGCTGCGCTGCCGGCCAGCTGCCACCGCCGCCACCGTGCCCACCGCCCCCGCCACCAGCAGCCGCACCCCCGCCAGGGCTGTGAACGGCACCGGCCAGAGCAGGCTGCCGGCCGCCAGCCAGGCCAGGCCGCAGGGAGTGCCGAGCCCCTGGGCCAGCAGCAGGGTGGGCGGCACCAGCAGCACCAGCGGACTCGCCAGCGGCCCCAGCCACAGCGAGAAGCCCTGCATCACCAGCAGAGCCCCGAGGGCCAGCAGGGCCTGGCGGGGCTCCAGGCAGGCGCGCCAGCGGCGCAGCACCAGCACCAGCACCCCTGCCACCGCCAGGGCCTCGAGGAAATGGCCCAGCCAGGTGAGCGGCCGGGGCCGCCGGTTCACCAGACCGAAGTAATCGAGCACGTCGAAGGCCTGGGGGCTGATCGTCTCCCCCTGGCGGGTGATCAGGTCGCCCTGCTGCACCTCGATGGTGGGGATCCCCTGCTGGGTGATCAGGGCCTCGATGCGCCGCTGGCTCAGCCCCGGATCACTGCGCAGGTTGGAGTGGCCCTGCAGGGAGCTGGCCAGCAGCCGCGCCCCCAGCCCCCGCGGCACCGCTGCCAGCGGTTCGAGCTGCAGGGTGGCCGCCTCCAGCAGCTGGCCCTCGGCTACCCCCGGCGCCAGCCCCTGGCTCAGCATGCGCAGCTGGGCCTGGCGCACCTCCCGGCCCCAGGCCGTGAGCTCCGCCGCCCCCACGGTCCGCAGCCAGGTGCGCTCCTCGGCGGTGATCGTTACCGGCTCCACCCGGGGCTGGTCGCTGTTGGCCTGCAGCTCCACCGCCCGCAGGCCCTTCTCCAGTTCCTGGCCCAGCTGGCGGTTGGCCTGCTCGTCCACCACCTGCACGGTGGTGCGGGGCACCATTTCCTGGCGCCGTTCCTCGAGCGCCGTGCTGTCCACCACCCGGGCGGCCTTGGGGGCCCGGGCCGTGAAGGGGGCCGCCATACCGGGCCGCAGGCTCGGCTCCACCAGCCAGGGCCAGCTGGCCACCAGGGCCACCAGGGCACACACCAGCAGCACCGAGGCCGTGTCGCGGGCGCGCCACACTCCCGGCGACTGGCGCGGACGCTCCAGCCGCAGCAGCTGACGCCAAAGGGATCGCAGCCACCGCCACACCATGGGCAAACGCTAACCCTGCCGGTGGGCTGGCACGCCCCTGGGATTGCAAGCTGGAGGGACGCAGTCGTTGTTTGCCCCATGGCCACCCGTCTGGACGGCCGCCAGCTCGCCGGTGAGATCGAAGCCCGGCTGCAGGCGGTGATCGCCGAGCATCTCCCCGCGGTGGGGCGGCCCCCCGGCCTGGCGGTGCTGCGGGTGGGCGACGACCCGGCCAGCGGCGTGTACGTGGCCAACAAGGAGAAGGCCTGCGCCCGGGTGGGCATCACCAGCCTCGGGGCCCACCTCAGCGCCACGGCCAGCCCGGCCGAAGTGCTGGCCGCGGTGCAGCGCCTCAACGCCGACCCCGCCTGCGACGGCATCCTGCTGCAGCTGCCCCTGCCGGCCGGCCTCGACGAGGGCCCGCTGCTGCTGGCGATCGATCCCGATAAGGATGCCGACGGGCTGCACACCCTCAACCTGGGCCGGCTGCTCAAGGGTGAACCGGGGCCCCGCAGCTGCACCCCCGCCGGCGTGATGGCCCTGCTGGCCCGCCATGGGGTGGAGCTGGCCGGCCAGCGGGCCGTGGTGGTGGGCCGCAGCATCCTGGTGGGCCAGCCCATGGCCCTGATGCTCCAGGCCGCCCACGCCACCGTGAGCGTGGCCCACTCCCGCACCGCCGACCTGGCTGCCCTTACCCGCCAGGCCGATGTGCTGGTGGTGGCCGCCGGTCGCCCCCGCATGATCGGCGCCGAGCATGTGAAACCCGGTGCCGTGGTGGTGGATGTGGGCATCCACCGCACCGAGAGCGGCCTCTGCGGCGACGTGCGCTTCGAGGAGGTGGAGCCGATCGCCAGCGCCATCAGCCCGGTGCCCGGTGGCGTCGGCCCGATGACCGTCACCCTGCTGCTGGTGAACACGGTAGTGGCCTGGTGCCGCCGCGCCGGTGTGGACCACGGCCTGGACGATCTGGTGCCCTAAGCGGCGGAGGCTTGGGATCGCTTGGGCTGCCTGGAGAGACCCATAGGGCCCCGTTGAGGCCCTCCTGAATTCTGTACAGGTTGTACGGAATTCAGGAGAAGTCCTGCAAGCAGTGGGGGTGGGCCGCGTCAGCGCCGCTGGCGGAAGTCCTCCATCCAGGCGCGCCACTGCTCGGCGGCCACATCCCGGCCTCCCAGACCGAAGGCCAGGGCTGCGGCCACGGCGATGGCGCCCAGCAGCAGGCCGAAGGCCAGGTTGACGATGTCGGGGGCGACGCCGATCTGGCGCAGGGCCATGGCGCCGCTGAAGGCGACGATCGCCACCCGCGAGATCTGGGCCAGCAGGGCGCCCTGCTGGCTGCCGGAGCTGCGCAGCAGCCCAGCCGCCAGGTTGGCCAGGTAGAGCCCCACGCCGAACACCAGCAGCCCCGCCAGCACCTGGCCGGACAGGGAGAGCAGGCCCGTGACCACGCCGGTGAGGGCCGGCAGGCCGAGCACGTCGGTGGCTGCTACCAGGGCGAACAGCAGGATGCCCACCATCACCACCACGCCCACCAGCTCTGACGGCCGGCGGCGGCCCGGTGCGTTGAAGGCGCCGGCGTCACCGTCACTGAGGTTTGTGCCGCGGCTTTCAAAGCCCAGCCAGGCGAACACCCGGTCGAAGCCAAAACCCTCGAGAATCTGGGCCACCAGTTGGCCCACGAAGCGGCCGATCGCCACCGCTGCCACCAGGATCACCACGGCGGTGAACACCTGCGGCAGACTGCCCATCACCTGGTTGAGCATGGCGGTGGCTGGTTGGGAGATGGCCGAGATCGCCAGGGCCTCCAGGGCCGCCGTGGCCGTTGGGATCAGCAGCAGCACGTAGGTGATCGTGCCCAGGAGCCAGGAGAGCCCCTGGCCGTTTTCAGCCCTGAGCCCAAAGCTTTCGCCGAGGCGATCACCTCCGGCAGACGTCACCAGTTGGCGCACGATCCGCCCCACGCTGCGGGCGATGAACCAGCCCACGGCCGCAATGGCGGCCGCCTTGATCAGCCGCGGCAGGGCGGCAAGCAGGTCGCTGAGCAGGTTGGCCAACGGCGCCAGCTGGCTGCCCAGATTGAGGGCGTTGAGCACCAGCGGCAGGAAGAACAGCAGCACCAGCCAGTAGAGGAGGTTGGCGAGCGTTTCGCTCACCAGCAGGTGTTGACCGCTGTCGTCCACATCGATGAAGCGCTCTTCGAAGCGCAGCAGTTTGTTGCTGCGGCGCACCGCCGAGCGGCCCAAACTGGCCACCAGCCAGCCCACGGCTGCCAGCACCGCCGCGGCGCCGAGCTTGGGCAGGAAGGCAAAAATCTGGTTGAGGAACTGGTTGAGCGGTTCCGAAACCGTGGCGAGGTTGAGCACGTTCAGTGCCGCCACCACCGCCAGCACCAGGATCACCCAGAAAATCAGGGTGGCGATCCAGCGCTCAAGGGAGAAGCCCGGGCCGCTGGGCTCCGGCCCGCTGCCCACGAGGCGATCGAGGCGGGTGCGGCGCAGCAGTCGCCGGCAGGTGCTGGCCACCACGCCGGCCACCAGCCAGCCCACCAGCAGGATCGCCAGGGCACCGATCAGGTTGATCACGATCGGCAGCACCTGGGTCTGCAGGAAGGCCAGCCAGTTGTCAGGGGCGGCTGCCGGGGGCATCACCGGAACCGGTGGAGCAAGGGGGCCGGGAGCGACTGGAGGCGCGGCCGGCAAGGACGTTGGGGCCATGGTTCAGAAACCATCACACCCACCCAGGCTGTGCAGGGCGATCCGACCTGTCAGGTGTTTGTAGCGAACCTGCAGGGGCCATTAGCCCAGTGACGCACTGCTTTGCGGATTGTGCAGCGGCGCTGTGGCGGCCTGCCTGAGAGAATCCCCGCCAGGAATGGCCAGAGGCCCAGCCCCCATGACCGCGGCGGTATCCACCTCCTTTGATTTCGCCGCCTATCTGGAGGCCGCCCGGCTGAAGGTGGAGGCGGCCCTCGATGGCTCCCTCGGCCCCGAGCGGCCCGAATCCCTCCGGGAGGCCATGCGCTACTCCCTGCTGGCGGGCGGCAAGCGGCTGCGGCCGATCCTCTGCCTGGCGGCCTGTGAGCTGGCTGGAGGCGAGAGCGCCCTGGCCATGCCCACGGCGGTGGCGCTGGAGATGGTGCACACCATGTCCCTGATCCATGACGACCTGCCCGCCATGGACAACGACGACCTGCGCCGCGGCCGGCCCACCAACCACAAGGTGTACGGCGAAGCCAACGCGATCCTGGCCGGCGATGCCCTGCTCACCCGCGCCTTCGAGATGGTGGCCCTGCGGAGCCCCGGCGTGCCTGCCGAGCGGCTGCTGGCGGTGGTGGGGGAGCTCTCCCTGGCCTCCGGCGCCCCCGGGCTGGTGGGCGGCCAGGTGGTGGATCTGGAGTGTGAGGGCAAGAGCGTCGACCTCGACACCCTCGAGTACATCCACCTGCACAAAACCGGCGCCCTGCTGCGCGCCTGCGTGCTCACCGGGGCCCTGATCGCCGGCGCCTCCGCGGAGCTGCTGGCCGCCCTGGGCACCTACGCCCGCGGCATCGGCCTGGCCTTCCAGATCATCGACGACATCCTCGATGTGACGGCCAGCAGCGAGGTGCTCGGCAAGACCGCCGGCAAGGACCTCACCGCCGACAAGACCACCTACCCCAAGCTCCTGGGCCTGGAGGAATCCCGCCAGCGGGCCGATGCCCTGGTGGCCGAGGCCAAGGCCGCCCTGGCCCCCTGGAACGCCAGTGCTGCCCCCCTGTTGGCCCTGGCCGACTACATCACCAGCCGCGACCGATGACTGTCGATCCATCGGGCCAGGCTGCGCTTCTCGGGATTTTCGACAACGGCGTGCTGTGGTGGGGATTGGCGGCCTGCGGCCTCGCCCAGCTCTCCAAGCTGGTGATCGAACTGGTGGTGCATCGCCGCTGGAACCCCAAGGTGCTGGTGGAAACCGGCGGCATGCCCTCGAGCCATTCGGCCCTGCTCACCGGCACCACCGCCGCCCTGGGCTGGGTGCAGGGGTTTGACGGGCCCCTGTTTGGCCTGGCGGCCGTGCTCTGTTTCGTGGTGCTCTACGACGCCTCCGGCGTGCGTCGCGCCGCCGGCCTCACCGCCGCCCGGGTGAATCAGATGGGCAGCGACGCTCCCGCCCTCGACCCCGCCACTTTCCTCAAGCCCCTCAAGGAAAACCTCGGCCACACCCGCCTGGAGGTGCTGATCGGCGCCCTGATGGGCCCCCTGGTGGCCCTGCCGGGGCTGGTGCTGCTGGGCTCGCCGCTCCATCTGGCCCAGGGCCTGGGCTGGTTCACCCCCGTTGGCTGATCCTGTTGGCTGACGCCGAAGCTCCCGCCCTCACCGCCGACCAGCAGGCCGCGGCGGCCGCCTTCGCCGACTGGCTAGCCGCGCCTGGGGATGGCACGCCGTTTGTGCTGAGCGGCTACGCCGGCACCGGCAAAACCTTTCTCTCAATGCGCTTGTTGGCCCAGGTGGAGGCCACCGGCCTCTGCTGGACCGTGGTGGCCCCCACCCACAAGGCCGTGGGCGTGCTGCGCTCCCACCTGGCCCTGGCGGGCCTCTCGCCCACCTGGTTTCCCTCCACCATCCACCGGCTGCTGCGCCTCAAGCTCAAGCGCCAGCGCGACCTGGAGCGCTGTGAGGAGACCGAGCAGACCGCCATGGCCCTCGAGCACCTGGGCCTGGTGCTGATCGACGAGGCCTCGATGGTGGATTCCACCCTGTTGGAGATCAGCCTGCGCTGCGCCCACCCCTTCCGCACCCGGCTGGTGTTTGTGGGCGATCCGGCCCAGTTGCCGCCGGTGGGCGAGCCCGAGAGTCCGGTGTTCAGCCTGGGCCGGGCCTGCCGGGCCGAGCTGCGCGAGGTGGTGCGCCACCAGGGGCCCGTGCTGCGGCTGGCCTCGGGCCTGCGCCAGGGCGCCCTGCCCTGCCGGCGCCCGCCGGCCCTGCCACCGATCCGCACCGCCACGGGCCAGGTGGCCCTGCTGGAGCGCGGCGCCTGGCTCGAAGCCGCCCAGGCCGCCCTGCGCCGCAGCGCCGAAACCGACAACCCCGACCTGGCCCGCATCCTCTGCTACACCAACCGCTCCCTGGAGCAGCTGGTGCCGATCGCCCGCCGCGCCCTGCACGGCGAGATGGCCGACCAGCTGCCCGTGCTGCCCGGCGAGGTGCTGATCACCCGTGCCGCCGTGATGGCCCCCGCCTGCCGCGAGGGCGAGGACGCCGCCGAGGAGCCCGACATGGTGCTCGGCACCAACCGGGAGCTGGTGGTGCGCGATGTGACCCCCGAGCGCTGCGACCTGGCCGATTTCGGCATAGCCACGGCGGATCTCGGCGGCGACCTCTGCCCCCCGGTGATTGACACGCTCATGGCCAAGGTGGAGGCCGGCGACAGCCAGCTCAGCCTGCGGCTGCTGCCGCCCCTGGGTACGGCGGGCCGGAGCGCCCTCGAGGCGGTGTTGGCCCGCCTGCGTCAACGGGCCAGGGACGCTGGCAAGCAGGAGGGCAAGGGCCTGTGGCGCCGCTTTTTCCTGGTGCGGGACGCCTTTGCCTCCCTCGGTCCGGCTGCCGTGCTCACCGTGCACCGCAGCCAGGGCAGCACCTTCGCCGAGGTGTTCGTCGATGGCGATGTGTTCTGGCCCAGCGACCTGGTGCTGCGCCGCCAGCTCGTGTACGTGGCGGTGAGCCGCGCCAGCCAGGCCGTGACCCTCCAGGCCGGCGCGCCGGGTGCCGGTGCCAGCGCCCTCGCCGACCAACAGCTCTGGGGCGACTGGCTGCAGGCCGATCCCTGATGGCTGATGGGTTACGGGTGATGGGTTGCGGGTGATCGCGAGACGCTCCGGTGGGGTTCGCCCCCCGGGTTTGTGTGGGTTTGGAACGCTCCTTGAATCTGTACAACCTGTACAGGTTTCAGGAGAGGGTGTGTTGCAGGCCAGCCCTTGCCAGGACCCACCGCTCAGCCCAGCTGCAGGCCCTGGATGCCCTGCCAGCCCAGGTAGCCCGCCAGGGCCACGCTCACCAGGCCCACCAGCAGGTCGCCCTTGGCGAACAGCCACTGCTTGCCCCGCTCCAGCAGGGGCAGCACCCGTTCGGGGCCGGCCAGCACCAGGGCCAGCAGGGGTGTGAGCAGCAGGCTGGCGCTCACCAGGCTGAACACGCCGGTGGCCAGCACCTCCTGGTCGTGGCCCAGGTCCGCCGCCAGCAGGCTGCCGGCCGTCTTGGCAAACAGGAAGAGATCATCGGGGCTGGCCACCTCCAGGGCGGCGCTGATCCCCACCAGCAGGGGCAGTGGCATGGCACAGAACTGGTCCAGCTTGCGGGTCCAGGCCGGGGGCTCGGCCCCGTCCTCCTCCTTGCCCAGCAGCTCCTTGAGCCCCAGCCCCAGCAGGGCCCCGGCCGCCAGCAGGTCGAGGCCGGTGCGGTGGCTGCTGCCCTTGTCCATGGTCAGCAGCAGGCCATGGCCCACCGTGAGCAGCAGCGTCACCGCCAGGGCCGCCGTGGCCAGCCAGCCCACCACAAACCAGCCGCCCCGCTGCACGGGTTTCGGGCCCAGCAACAGCAGCAGCAGCAGGCCGATGTGCAGGGGTGAGAAGCCGATCGCCAGGCCATAGGCGGCCAGCTCCCCCAGCAGGGCGGCCAGACCCTGGCCCGTGCTCTGGAGATCAGTCATTCACGAGGGCAGCGATCACGCTGGGGGCACCACGGGGGCATTCCAACGCACCACCGTGCGCCGCTCCCGCTCATGGCCGAGCACCGAGAGGGTGGCCGTGTTCAGATTCAGCAACGCTCCGCCGCCCGGCCCCAGGCCCAGCCAGGTGCCCGCCAGGCTGCGCAGGATATGGCCGTGGGCCACCAGCGCCACCGCGCCCGCGCCTGCCTGCGATTCCACCAGCGCTTCAGCCAGGGCGATCACCCGCTGGCAGCGCGCCTCCACCTGGGGGCTGCTTTCTCCGTCGGGGCAGCCGTGGCTCCACACGGTCCAGCCGGGCACCTGTGCGCGGATCTCGGCGGTGGTGATCCCCTCGTAGCGGCCGTAGTCCCATTCCTGCAGGTCGGGGCAGATCCGGGCGTCAGCCCCCAGCCCGGCCAGCTCGGCGGTGCGCCGCGCCCGCTGCAGCGGGCTCACCAGCACGGCGGCGAAGGGCTGCCGGGCCAGCACCGGCGCCAGGGCCCGAGCTTCCGCTTCCCCTTCCGGCAGCAAGGGCAGGTCGGTGCGGCCGGTGTGGCGCCCGTTGAGGGCCCACGCGGTGGCCCCGTGGCGCAGCAGCCACAGCTCGAGCTTCGGCGCGGGCGTGGGTTCTGCCGCCACCACCCCAGTCAGCGCCGCACCTCAAACCAGTCGGCGCCGGTGGCGGCCACCTGGCTGCTGGCCACGCTGTTCACCACCGCCTCCGCCGGACCCTTCTCGCACCAGAGGCGCAGTTCGGTGAGTTCGAGGGGGGAGCCCTCGGCCTCGATTTCCACCGAGCCATCGGGGCGGTTGCGCACCCAGCCGCTGAGGCCGAGGTCCTGGGCCCGGGAGCAGCAGGCGGCCCGGTAGCCCACCCCCTGCACCTGGCCCCGCACCATCAGCCGCCAGCGCTCCTGCTGGATCTGGGGCTTGGGCTCATGGGGCTGGATGAAGCGGCGCTCGTCGGCAGCGGCGCGGCGCGCCCGGCTGCGGCGGCCAGGCGAGAGGGAATCACCGGGCATCCAGCCCAGTGGAGATGCAGCCAGCTGGCGTGCACGTTCGGCGCTGTCCATCCTTCGCTTCGCTGTGGAGTGCCCCACCCTTCAAGCTGCCACAGCCCGCCGTTTGTGGCCACAGGTTCAAGCTGCCAGCGGTGGAATTCATGGCCGCACAGGGTTTCACCCGGCCGCACCAGCAGCCCGTGGGCGGTGGCTGTGGCCTGGCGGTAGCCCAGGCTCAGCGCCCCTTGTTGGGCAGAGAAGGGCAATACCCCGGCCATCCGGTGCGGGCGGCCCTCGGCGTCGCTGAGGGTTGAGCCCAGCAGCAGCAGCCCACCGCACTCGGCCACCACGGGCAGGCCCGCCGCCGCCGCCCGGGCCAGGTCGTGGAGGCTGCGCCGGCTGGCGGCCAGCTGGGCGGCATGCAGCTCCGGGTAGCCCCCCGGCAGCAGCACCGCCCGGCAGCCCGCCGGCAGCGGCTCGTCGGCCAGGGGGCTCCAGGACACCGGTTCGAGCCCCACCGCTTCCAGCAGCTCCCCGGCCTCCGGGTAGCGGAAGTGGAAGGCCGCGTCGCTGGCGATGGCCACCGTGGGCGGCTCGGGCTGCTCCAGGGCTACAGCGTGATCCCGCAGGCACCAGCGGATCGGATCCTCGGCGCGGGCCTGGGGGGCGGGGGGTGCCAGCAGGGGTTCGAGCTGCTCGAGATCGAGGTGGCGGGCGGCCAGGTCGGCCCATTGGTCCTGGCGTTGCTCGAGGTCGTGCAGTTCCCCCGGCGGCAGCAGCCCCAGGTGGCGCGAGGGCAGCTCCAGGCTGGGGTGGTGCGGCAGCACCCCCAGCAGCGGCACGGCGATACTCTCGAGCGCTTCCGCCAGCAGGGCATGGTGGCGCTCGCTGCCCACCCGGTTGAGCACCACGCCCGCCAGCTGCACCGGCGGCGGGCCATGGTCGCGGAAGCCCCGCACCAGGGCCGCCAGGGAGCCCGCCTGGCGGGAGGCCTCCACCACCAGCACCACCGGCAGGTTCAGCTGGGCCGCCACCGCCGCCGAACTGCCCTCACTGCTGGGGCCGCGGCCGTCGAACAGGCCCATCACCCCCTCCACCAAGGCGAGGTCGGCCCGGCTGCCGTGCCAGGCGAAGCAGCGCTCCAGCCACTCCGGCCCGCACAGCAGCGGATCGAGGTTGCGGCAGGTGAGGCCGCTGACCCGGCTGAGCAGCTGGGGGTCGAGGTAGTCGGGCCCCACCTTGAAGGGCTGCAGGCGCCGGCCCTGGCGCCGGGCCCAGGCCGCCAGGCACAGCGACACCAGGGTCTTGCCGCTGCCGCTGCTGGGCGCGGCGATCAGACAGGCCATTCAGGGCGGGCTCTCAGGGCAGCAGTTTGGCCGCGAGCGGCGCGGCGGCGGCCAGCAGGGGGTTGGTGGAGTCGTGGCCGCCCGAGAGCAGCCGCGCCATCTCCATCTCCTCGCTCTCGTTGGGCAGGGGCACCACCTCCTCGGCCAGTTCCATGCTCGCCATGCCGCCGGATTCGAGCCGCATGCAGCCGCCCGACTCCGAGCAGAGGATCACGCACAGGGGCGAGCCCTGGCTGCTTTGGCAGATCAGCCGCAATCCCACCATCGCCCCGGGGTGGGTCTTGGGCACGCCCACCGGTACGGGCATCTGGCGGAAGCGCACAGTTTCGCCATCGGTGCGCTCGAATTCGGCGCCGATGCCCTGGCCCATGCCCTCGCCATCCACCGCATAGGTGGAAATCAGGTGCCAGCCCAGCCGGTCGGCCAGCCAGGCCGCCAGCAGCAGCCCCTTCACCGGGTTGGTGCCCTCCACGTCGAGGTCGAGCTGCACCACATGGTTGAGCGCATCCCGGCGGGAGGGGGGGTCGAACACCATCGCCAGGGATTCGCGCCAGCTGCGCAGCCGCAGCCAGTTGAGGTCGTTGATCGGTTGGCCCGCATCGATGCGATCCACCAGCAGGTCGAGGCAGCGGCGTGGATCGCCCAACGACGAATCCACCACCAGGCGCCGCTGGCCACTGGCCAGGGCCGCCATCAGTTCGGGGGCCTCATCGAGGCTGCTGTTCCACCACACCCAGCAGGGCAGGTCGGGGGCGATCAGCGGCTGCACCAGATCCAGGCTCTGGCGCAGGGCGCCGGTGCCGCCGCGCAGCACCACCACATCGCCGCAGGCCGACCCGCCCGAGCCCTCCTCCGGCAGGGGGCAGTAGGCGGCCACCAGGGTTTCCAGGGGCTGGCCGCCATCGAGGGTGGGGGCCAGGGTGATCAGCCGCCGGGGCATGTGGGCGCTGATCGCCCCTTCCACAAACTGCCCCCGCAGGTCGTCGGCGTGGTGATCGCCGCCCAGCTGGCCGATCGCCCAGGCCAGCTGGGGATCCATCGGCGCCGTGCTCAGGGGCAGTCCGCAACTGCCGGCCGCCGCCCGGGCCGCCTCCAGCACCGTCTCGTTGAGCAGGCCGGTGATTGGCCCATCCAGCCGGCCGCAGCGCACCAGCTGCTGCTCCAGCCAGGAGCCCTCCCACACCACCAGGGTGAAGGTGGCGGCGCCGGGGGAGCTGCCCAGCTCCTGGCTCCAGAGGCGCTCCAGGTAGCTGGGCACCTCGGCGGGGGGCAACGCCAGCGGGGCCTGGAGGGTGAGTTGGGTCGACATGGGGGTACGGGCGGGAAAACTAAGGGCGTCGCCAGGCCAGGCCGTCCTCAGCCAGCAGGCTGTCGGCGGCGGCGGGGCCCCAGGTGCGGGCCTCGTAGGGGTAGGCGGGCAGCTGGGACGGGGAGTCTTCGATCAGCTCCAGCAGGGGGGTGTAGAGCCGCCAGGCGGCTTCCACCTCATCGCTGCGGGTGTAGAGGGTGGGGTCGCCCAGCATGGCGTCGGCCAGCAGGCGCACGTAGCCCTCATCGCTGGGTTCGCCGAAGCTGTCGTCGTAGGAGAAGGCCATGTCCACCGGCCGGCTGCGCATGCCCGAGCCGGGGGCCTTCACCTCAAACTTGAACTCGGCCCCTTCGTCCGGCTGGATGCGCAGGATCAGCTGGTTGGGGGTGGGGGCGCCACCGGCGGCATCGAACAGGTGCACCGGGGCCTCCCGGAAGGTGAGCACCACCTCGGAGAGCCGCTTGGGCAGCCGTTTGCCGGTGCGCAGGTAGAAGGGCACCCCCTGCCAGCGCCAGTTGTTGATGAACAGCTTCATCGCCACGTAGGTCTCCGTGGTGCTCTCGGGGTTCACCCCCGGCTCCTGGCGGTAGCCGGCGATTGGCCGGGTGTTGGAGCCGCCGGGCCCGTACTGGCCCCGCACGCAGCACTTCCAGGGCTCGTCCTCGTTGGCCAGCCGCGCCGCCTGCAGCACCTTGGCCTTCTCGTTGCGCATCGACTCCGGGTCGAAGCGACCCGGCGCCTCCATCGTGGTGAGGGCGAGCATCTGGGTGAGGTGGTTCTGCACCATGTCCCGCAGGGCGCCCGAGCTCTCGTAGTAGCCGGCCCGCTCCTCCACCCCCACCGTCTCGGCGGCCGTGATCTGCACGCTGGAGATGTAGTTGCGGTTCCAGATCGGCTCGAAGATCGTGTTGGCGAAGCGCAGCACCAGGATGTTCTGGACCGTCTCCTTGCCCAGGTAGTGGTCGATCCGGAAGATCTGGTTTTCCTGGGCGCTCGCCTGCACCACCCGGTTGAGCTCCTGGGCGCTGCCGTAGTCGCGGCCGAAGGGCTTCTCGATCACCACCCGGCTGCGGGCCGGATCGCTCAGCAGGCCGGCGGCGGCCAGGGCCCGGCAGCCACTGCCGTAGAAATTCGGCGACACCGACAGGTAGAAGGTGCGGTTACCACGGGTGGCCCGCTGCCGGTCGATCGCCTCGAGCCGCTGGCCCAGCTGCACCACCGTGGGCGGTTCCTGCAGATCCACCGGCTCGTAGAAGAGCCCCGCCGCAAATTGCTCCCAGGCCATGCGGTGCTCGGCCACCTCGCTGGCCATCGCCTCGGCCATGCGCTGGCGGAATTCCTCGTCGCTCCAGGGGCGGCGGGCGCAACCCAGCACCGCAAATTCACTGGGCAGGCGCCGCTGGCGGAACAGCTCGAACAGCGCCGGAATCAGCTTGCGGTGGGTGAGGTCGCCACTGGCCCCGAAGATCACCAGGCATTGGGGCGGGATCACCCGCTCCTGCCGGAGGCCGACCCGCAGTGGATTGGTGAGCACGGCGCCCATGGAAGCCTTCGCGGTGACCATGGTTTAACGGGCCTGGCGGCCACGCCCACCGCTTGGCCCACTTTGTGATGGTTTCTGTGTGGGATTCGCCAAATAAAAAGCCCGCCGGGGAGGCGGGCTGGGCGACAGCAGTGGGCTGGGCCCGGGCTCAGTAGGTCTCCACGTGCCAGCGCTCGGCCTTCTTGAGCTGGGGACGCAGCTCGGCCCAGTTGAGCCCCTTGGCGGCGGCGGCAGTGGCCATGGCTTCGTCGATGCCGGGCTCCATGCCCCGCAGACCACACATGTAGACGTGGGTCTTGGGGTTTTCGATCCAGGAGAAGATCTCCTCGGCGTTCTCGCTGACGCGGTCCTGGATGTACATCCGGCCGCCGCTGGCGTTCTGCTGCTCGCGGCTGATCGCCTTGGTGTAGCGGAAGTTGTCCGGGTACTGCTCCTGGTAGCGGTTGAAGTCGTCGTCGTAGAGGAGGTTGGCGGTGGTGGGTGAGCCCATGAACAGCCAGGCCTTGCCACGGAAGTGCCAGCCGTTCTTCTCGCGCTCGGTGGGTTCGAACATGCGGCGCAGGTAGGTGCGCATCGGCGCGATGCCAGTGCCGGTGGCCAGCATGATCACGTTGGCCTCCTCGTCGGCGGGCAGGAGCATCTCCTTGCCCACCGGGCCGGTGATCTTCACCTTGGCGCCGGGTTCGATGTCACACAGGAAGGTGGAGCAGACGCCGTTGATCGTCTCGCCGTCCTTCTCGTACTGCAGCTGACGCACGCAGAGGGAGACGGTGTCGCCGGCCAGGTTGTCGCCGTGGCGGGTGCTGGCGATCGAATAGAGGCGCAGCTTGTGGGGCTTGCCGTTGGCGTCGGTGCCGTCGGGAATGATGCCGATGCTCTGGCCTTCCACGTAGTGGAGCTGGGGATCGCCGCCCTTGAGATCGAAGGTGATGTGGTTCACCCGACCGATGGCGCCCTCCGCCAGCAGGCTGTAGTTCTCGGCCACGGTGCCGATGAACGGGTCCTTCGGCTTGTAGAGGTTGACGGGGACGTCGGCGTGGGACACGGCAGCGGGTTTCGAAGGAGCGGCTTTGGCTTCGGGGGCAGGTGCAGCTGGGGCTGGTGCAGCGGCAGCCGTGTCGCCACCGGCGCCGTCGGCACCCAGCACGGCACAGATCCGACCGCCCTGCTGGGCGATGGACTGCATCAAGCCCTGGAGCTGGTTGAACGGCACGGTGAAGCGACGTTCAGCCTGGCGCTGGCGACCGATGCCGAAGCCCTCCACCACGACGGTGAACATGCGGCTGTCCGACTGGATGGCGCGACCGGTGGAAACACGCATGCAGACTCAGCCCCCTCAAAAGCGCGCTGATCATACGGAACCTTTCCGCTGCGGTTTTCCAGGAGACACCGCTAGGTTTGTGCGCCAGCACACTTCGCCGTGCTCCTTTGGCCCAGCTCCTCGCCCAGGCCCGCCCTTCCGACCCGCCCCCCAGCGACCCGTCTTCGGCCGTCGTGAGTGATGCCTGCAGCCTCGACACCATCCAGCAGGTGATGGAGCGGCTACCCCAGGGCGCCCGGCGCTTGGCCGTCCAGCTGCGGCTGCCCCTCGACCCGGAGTGGCTTTGGGCGGTGCTCACCGACTACGCCAATCTCAACCTCTACATCCCCAACCTGGCCTCCTCCCGCGAGCTCTGGCGTCGGGGCAACAAGGTGGGCCTCGAACAGGTGGGAACCCAGCAGTTCTGCGGGCTGCGTTTCAGTGCCCGAGTGGAGCTCGAGCTCGAAGAAGATCCCGAGGCTGGCGAGTTGCGCTTCTGCATGTGCCGCGGCGACTTCCGTCGCTTCGAGGGCATTTGGCAGATCGGCCGCTCCGGCGGGGTGACCCATCTCTTCTATGAGCTCACGGTGCAGGGCCGTCCTGGCATGCCGATCGGTCTGATCGAGCAGCGCCTGCGGGAAGATCTGGCCAACAACCTGCGCGGCGTACAGCGGGAAGCCGAACGGCGCGCAGCCCTGGGCTGATCTGACTTGCAATACCCCCAAGGGGATTCGAACCCCTGTCGCCTCCGTGAAAGGGAGGTGTCCTAGGCCTCTAGACGATGGGGGCGAGGCCACAACGCTCGTCGGCGTTGATGTGTTGGAAACTACGGGTCGGTGGGACCCTTCGTCAAGGAGGTGCGTCGGTCTGGGCCCCTCGGGGTGAAGGAGGGTTGCACCTGGCCGCTCCACACCGGCACGGAGACGTGGAAGCAGGCCCCCTCGCCCGGTTCGGACACCACCCAGATGCGGCCGCCATGCACCTCGGCGATGCGCCGGCACACCGACAGCCCCACGCCGTAGCCGGAGGTGGTGCTGGAGGTTTGGGGCAGCCGCACCCGATCCAGAAAGATCCGCTGTTGCTCGGCCTTGGGGATGCCCGGGCCGCTGTCACAGACGCTCACCTGCACCCACTGGTTGGTGCGGTGCAGCAGGGTCAGGTGCACCCGCCCCCGGTCCGGGGTGAATTTGAGCGCGTTTTCCAACAGGTTGAGCAGCACCTGGCGCATGCGGCGCTGGTCGGCGAACACATCCGGCAGGTCGGCGGGGATGTCGGTGATCAGCTCCAGGTCGCGGCCGATCCACAGCTTTTCCAGTTCCAGGATCGCCTCGGCGGCCACCTTGCCCAGGTCGAGGCGCTGGGGGTTGAACAGGGCTTCCCAGCGGGTGGTGCCCACCTCCAGCAGGTCCTTGGAGAGCTCCTGGATGTCGTCGAGGCGCCGGGTGAGCACATCGCGGAAACGGGGCTCGTCGATCTGGCCGAGGGTGTGGCTCTGCAGGGCGAGCTTGGCCGCCGTCAGGGGCGTGCGCAGTTCGTGGGCCACCATCCGCAGCAGCCGCTCCTGCACCCCCAGCCGCTCGATCAGGGTTTCGTTCTCCTGGCGCAGCACCAGCACCTGGTCTTCCAGCTGCAGTTCGCGCTGGGTGCGGCTGCCATCGATCTCGGCGGGCCGCAGGCTCATGCCCAGGCTGGTGACCACCTCCATCTGTTGCCAGCGCGGCAGCCAGCTGCGCAGCTTCTGGGTGATGCCGTTGCCCGCGAACACCTGCTTGGGCAGGGGATGGAGCTTCACCAGGGCCGGGGTGGCCACGAGCCGGTGCAGCTCCAGCAGTTCGGGCTGGCGGGCGGGATCGGAGATCTCCAGGCTCACCGTGAAGCCGCATTCCTCGCTCTTGAGGAACTGGACCAGGTTGCGCAGATCCGGGCTGGCCAGATGGTGGTTGGCAGCCACCAGCAACAGCTTCAGCTCCTGCCCCTCGGCATGGCCCGCTGGGTCGGCCTGGTCAGCGGTGGGGGGGTGATCAGCAGTCACGTTGCTCACCCTATGGGGATTGAGCCAGTGCGGCCCATCCTCGCTATGACTAGTTCATTCAATGCCGTGCGCCCTAGGGCCGGGATGTCATGAGCATGCTTTCGGATCTCAGCCCCGTCAGGCATCCGTTGCCGGCCGATGGGTCTGCCAGTGCGGCCCTGCCGCGACCCCGCATCCAGCTCGACAGCAATCTGCGGCGCTGGTTTGCCCGCAACCTGGGCCTGTGGCGCTCGCGCCGGTTGTATTTCTTTGCGGATGGCGAGGCCCTGCGCGTCGACATGATGCTGCGGGTGGAGACCTTCAGCGAACCGGTGGAGGGCGATGCGGCCTACCGGTTCACCTGGTGGCCCGAGCAGGAGTACGAGTTTTTTGACAAGAAACCCCGCTATGTGCCCACGGGCACGATGGAGGCCTACCTCTGCGGGCACCAGCTGCGGCGCAGTCGCGGCTACCTCTGCGGCACCCCCACCAAGAGCCAGATCCGCCAGGTGGATGAGCACGAGCTGATCTTCGAGTCCCACTACCAGGAGTGGGACATCCTCGAGCACATCCGCCTGATCGACCAGGACCGCTACCGCTCCCGCTCGATCTACTCCTGGAAGGACGGGGCCCTGGAGCTGGCCGAAACCCACCACGAAATCCGGGTTGAGGAAGCCGGGGCGGCCCTGGCCTCGGGCCCCGCGTCCCAACCCTGATGCGGCCAGCCCCGATGCAGCAGCATGGCTGCACTTGATGCCCCGCCTTCGGATCCCCTGATGCCCCGCTCCGCCCTGTCGCTGGCCACCCCCTTGCTGGTGGCCCCCCTGCTGGTGCTGCCGCTGCTGCTGGCTCCGGCCCCGGCCCTGGCGGCTCCAGCCACCGAGGCGGAGATGAACCTCTACACCCGGATTGCGGCGGTGAATGTCTGCATTGCCCGGGGTGCCGGGGTGCCCTTCGACAAGGCCGTCGGCATCGCCGGCGAGACGGTGGCCCAGTTGATCCAGGGGCAGCACGACGGCGTGATCACCCAGGTGGGGCCCAAGGCCCTCAGCCTCGACGACCTGCGCAAGGGCTCGATCAACTCCGCCGTGCTCGGCGCCGCCGAGATCTGCCCCAAGGAAGTGCCCGCCGACGTGATGGCCAAGGTGCAGGACGCCCTCAAGCAACCGGCCCCCAAGCCCGCCGCGAAGCCCGCTGCCCAACCCAGCCCCAAGCCCGCCTCCCCCAGCAAGTAAGTCCCCATGGCCCTGGTGCGCCTCGCCGACTACCGTCCGGCGCCCTATCTGCTGGAGCGCACCGACCTGACGGTGCAGCTGTTCGCCGACCACACCGAGGTGGCGGCCCAGTTGGCCTTCCGCCCCAATCCCGCCGCGGGCTCCGTTGGGGGGGCGCCTGAGCCCCTGGTGCTTCTAGGGGTGGATCTGGAGCTGGTGGAGCTGCGGCTTGATGGCCGGTTGCTGGAGCCGGCGGCCTACCAGCTCGGCACTCACCAGCTGCTGATCCCCAATCCCCCCAGCGGCCCCTTCCGGCTGGAGAGCCGGGTGCGGATCCACCCGGAAACCAACACCAGTCTCGAGGGGCTGTACGTGAGCAGCGGCCTGTTCACCACCCAGTGCGAGGCGGAGGGCTTTCGCCACATCACCTTCCATCCCGACCGTCCCGATCTGCTCAGCCGCTTCCGGGTGCGGATCGAAGCCGAGCGCGCCAGCTGCCCGGTGCTGCTCTCCAACGGCAACTGCGTTGAAACCGGTGCGTTGGAGGGGGGCCGCCACTACGCCATCTGGGACGATCCCTTCCCCAAGCCCTCCTATCTGTTTGCCCTGGTGGCCGGCCAACTCGAGGAGGTGCGTGACAGCTTCACCACCGCCAGTGGTCGCCCGGTGGCGCTGCGCATCCATGTGGAGCCGGGCGATGCGCCCTACACCGCCCATGCCATGGCCTCGCTGAAGCGCTCGATGGCCTGGGATGAGCAGCGCTACGGCCTCGAATACGACCTCGATGAGTTCAACATCGTGGCGGTGCGCCACTTCAACATGGGCGCGATGGAGAACAAGAGCCTCAACATCTTCAACTCCAAGCTCGTGCTCGCTGACGCCGAAACCGCCACCGACGGCGAGCTCGAGCGGATTGAGAGCGTGATCGGCCACGAGTATTTCCACAACTGGACCGGCAACCGCATCACCTGCCGCGACTGGTTCCAGCTGTCCCTGAAGGAGGGCCTCACCGTGTTCCGGGATCAGAGCTTCACCGCCGATCTCCACGGCGCGGCGCTGAACCGCATCGAGAACGTGGCGATGCTGCGCAACACCCAGTTCCGGGAAGATGCCGGCCCCACGGCCCATCCGGTGCAACCCGACGCCTACCAGGCGATCGACAACTTCTACACCACAACGATCTACGAGAAGGGATCCGAGGTGATCCGCTGCCTCCACACCCTGCTGGGGGAGGAGACGTTCATGCGGGGGATGGCGCTGTACGTGAGCCGTCACGACGGCACCGCCGCCACCTGCGAAGACTTCGTGCAGGCGATGCAGGATGCCGCCGCCGGGCAGGCGTCCTTTGACTTTGCCCAGTTCCGCCGCTGGTACCACCAGGCCGGCACGCCCCGGCTGCACATTCAGCGCCATTGGGATGGGGAGGCTGGCGTGCTTGAGCTGCACGTGCAGCAGCACACCCCAGCCACCCCCGGCCAGGCCCACAAGAGCGCGCTGGTGATCCCCCTGGCCCTGGGGCTGCTCGACCAGGCAGGGGATCCCCTGCCGGTGCAGCTGGAGGGTGAGGCCGCCCCTGCCGCCCCCCTGCCGCCCTCCTGGGGGCAGCGCACCCGCCTGCTGGTGATCGACCAGCCGGACCAGACCCTGCGCCTGGTGGGGCTGCCGCGCCAGGCCCATCCACCCGCCCTCTCGCTGCTGCGCCAGTTCTCCGCTCCGGTGGTGCTCGAGATGGGGCGGCCCACCGCCGAGCTGGTGCACCTGCTGGCGGCCGACAGCGACCCCTTCGCCCGCTGGGATGCGGGCCAGGTGCTGTTGCGCCAGGCCGTGCTGGCCCGTGCCGGCGGCCGGGCCGATGGTCTGCTGGAGGAGGAGTTGATCGATGCCTTCGGACGGATCCTGGCGGATCCGTCCCTGTCGGAGGCCAGCCGCAGCGTGCTGCTGGCGCTGCCGGGCATGCCGGAGCTGGAGGATGCCGCCGGTGCCGCCGGCCAGGAACCCGATCCGCCGGCCCTGTTTGCCGCCCTGATGGCCCTGCAGCTGCGGTTCGGCACCGCCCTGGCCGAGCCCCTGGCGGTGGCCCTGGAGCGTTGCACCCCCCAGTGGGGGTTGGCCTGGCCCGAGGGCAATGGCGATCGCCTGCTCACCGGCACGGTGTGGAGCTGGCGGGTGGCGGCTGGCGATGGGGCCGTCTGCGCGGCGGCGGCCGCGGCGGTGCGGGGCCCCTCCATGACCCTGGCCCGCGCCGGCCTGCGGGCCCTGCAAGGCCACCCGGTGCCCGAACGGCAGCAGGCGGTGGACGCCTTCTATCAGCGCTGGCAGGACAAACCCGTGATCCTCGATGCCTGGTTTGCCCTTGAGGCCTCGGCCCCCTTCGCCGATGGGCTGGAGCGGGTGGCCCGGCTGTTGGCCCATCCCCGCTTCGATCCGGCCGCGCCCAATTCCGTGCGTGCCGTGCTGGGCGGGCTGGCGGGCAATGCGCCGGTGTTCCATGCCGCCGATGGCGCCGGCTACCGCTTCATGGCGGAGCGCATCGCCGAGCTCGACCAGCGCAATCCGATCACCGCCTCGCGGCTGGCCAAGGTGTTCAGCCGCTGGCAGAGCTACGGCCCGGGCCGCGCGGCCGCGATGCGTGCAGCCCTCGAGCAGCTGGCCGCAGCCACCCTTTCGCCCAACACCGGCGAGGTGGTGAGCCAGTGCCTGGGGGCGGGTTAGGCCTCAGCGCAGGGGCAGGGGCGGCGGCGGGCGCAGGGGGCCATTCAGGCCCTGGTGCAGCTGGCGGAAGGCGGCCTGCCGGTAGGCCGCGCCCTCCGGTCCGGCATGCAGCCCCCAGAGGCCTTCCCAGTAGAAATAGATCACGCCGTGGCCCTTGCTGGCCGCCAATTGGGTCTTCTGGGCCAGGGTGGCCATGTCGGGCGTCCGGCCGCCGAAGCCCGCCAGGATGCCGATCTCCACGGGCATGCCCCAGCTGCGCGCCTTCACCAGGGCGGGCTGGTTGAGGTCTTTCTCGAAGCCCTTCACCGAGTAGGCGTAGTTCTGCACCACCAGGTCGTCGATCAGCTCGCCTAGGGCCCAGAGCTCCCAGTCCTGGAGCCAGTGGTTGTAGGCGAAGCGGAAGGGGCCGGGCGACAGGCTGATGACCGTGCGCTTCGGCACCGATCCGGCGGGGGCATCCAGGCGCTTGAGCTGCCCCCGCAGCTCCCGCAGCAGCCCGGTGAGCTGCTGGCGCCGCCAGCGCATCCAGGCCCGGTCGGTGTGGTCGTCGGGGGGCTCGCGGCCGGTGTCCTGGAGGTAACGGGCGCGGCTGAAGGGGTCGTAGCCCAGCTCCACCGGCCAGGCGAAGTGGTCATCGAGCTGGATGCCGTCGACGCTGCAGCGCTGCACGATCTCGCCGATCAACCCCAAGAATCGCTCCCGCACGCCGGGATGGGCGGGGTTGAGCCACACCATCGGCTTGCCGTGCATGGCCATGGTGCTGCTGCCATCGCGCCGTTGCAGCACCCACTCCGGGTGCTGGCGCACCACCGCGGCATCCGCCGGCTCCATCAGGCCGTACTCAAACCAGGGGATCACCTGCAGCCCGCGCCGGTGGGCGGCCTGGGTGAAGCGGCAGATCGGATCGAGGTTGGGGTTGGCCTGCTCCAGGGCCGGCTCCAGCGGGGCATGGCGGGAGCGGTGGAAGGTGGCACCCCGACTCCACACGTTGGGGTAGAGGGTGTTGAAGCCGGCGTCGGCCAGCTCGTTCACGGCCCGATCGATGCGGGCCGGGTCGTAGTAGAGGGGGCTGGGGCTGTTGGTGAGCCACACGCCAATGCGCCGCGGCGGAGGCTGGCCCTGCAGGGGGCCGGCGGTGGCCGCGCCGAGGGCCCAGGGCAGGGTGACCAGCACGCTCACCGCGGCGGGCAGCAGGGCCTTGAGCCGGGCGCCGCGGCGCAAGCGGGCCGGGGGGCGGTGCGAGGGTCTCAGCGGAACGGGTTTCAGCGGCGGAACATCGAGCTCACCGAGCTCTCCTCGTGGATGCGCCAGATGGCTTCGCCGAGCATGTTGGCCACCGACAACACCTGGAGCTGGGGGAAGCGGCCGTCGTCGCTGCGGGGGATGCTGTTGGTGACGAGCACCTCCTCAAACAGCCCGGGTTCCGACAGCCGCTCAACCGCCGGCGGAGAAAACACGGCGTGGGTGGCGCAGGCCAGCACCCGGGTGGCGCCGCGCTGGCGCAGCAGGCGGGCACCGGCGCAGATGGTGCCGCCGGTGTCGATCATGTCGTCGATCAGGATGGCCGTCTTGCCGGCCACATCGCCAATCACCGTGAGGCTTTCGGCCACGTTGTGGCCCGAGCGGCGCTTGTCGATGATGGCCAGGGGGGCATCGTTCATCTGCTTGGCGAAGGCCCGCGCCCGCGCCACACCGCCCACATCCGGAGACACCACCACCACCTCGCCCAGGTCGCGGGTGCGCAGGTAGTCCACCAGCACCGGCGAGCCGTAGATGTGGTCGCAGGGGATGTCGAAGTAGCCCTGGATCTGGGCCGAGTGCAGGTCCATGGCCAGCACCCGATCCACGCCGCTCTTGGCCAACAGGTTGGCCACCAACTTGGCCGTGATCGATTCGCGCCCCGCCGTCTTGCGGTCGGCGCGGGCGTAGCCGTAATACGGGATCACGGCGGTGATCTGCCGGGCGGAGGCCCGTTTGCAGGCGTCCACCATGATCAGCAGCTCCATCAGGTGATCGTTCACCGGAGCGCAGGTGGGCTGGATCAGGAACACATCGCAGCCGCGAATCGATTCCTGGATCTGGATGTAGAGCTCGCCGTCGGCAAAGCGCTTGATCACCCGCGGGCCGTCGGGCACGCCCAGGTAGGCGCCGATTTCCCTGGCCAGGGCCTGGTTCGAGGTGCCACTGAACAGGCGCAGCCGGCGGGTGTCGTGAGTCGACTGGGTCGCGCTGCCCTGGGGCTCCACGCGATCAGCGGTCAGGAAACTGGTCACGGCGGGCGCGGACGCGTCGGCTGAAACCTGATCGTAGAAGCGAGCCTGCCCTCCTAGTGCAAACATCCATGACGCTTTCCAGGCCTGGAATGCAGCGCCCGCTGGTGCTGGTGGCCGCCGGTCCGGCCGCTGCCGTGATCGCCCTGCAGCAGCAGGCTGGGCCGCCACTGGCGTCCGCCCTGGGCCTGCCCTGGTGTGAGCCCCTGGCCGATCGGCCTCCCCAGCAAGCCCTCGCCCCCTTGGCTCAGCAGGGGCCAGGCCTGGTGCCCCTGCCGCTGGATCCGGGATTGCCCCTGCCCGGCGCTGGCCACTGGGCCGAAGCCCTCGGCGCCTGGCGCCAGCCCGTGTTGCTGCTGCTGGCGGGCGACCAGCTCGACAGCGGTCTGCCGGCGGCGATGGCGGCGTTGCTGCACCAGTGGCAGGTGCCCCTGGCGGGGCTGGTGCAGTGGGGCGGCAGCTGGGATCCGGATGCCCGCCGTGGCGACGGCCTGCCCTGGCTGGGCTGGCTCGCTCCAGACGGCGCTGAGCTGGGGGCGATGGCCCGGGCCCTGGAGCTCCGCTGGCGTCAGATCGCCGACGCCTGATTCAGCTAGTTGGCCGTTGGCGGGGCCGGCCAGAGGGGCTCGGGGGCGCTGCTGGCGATCTGGCGCAGGGGCACGTTGGCGCTGGCGGGGGCCAGGGGCACGCCGCTGAACTGCACCGTTTCGCCGTGGCTGAGTCCGGCAGCCAGCAGGCTGAGGGTTTCCGATTGGCTCAGGTTGGTGACCACGCCGGCGTTGAGCGACTTCACCAGCCCGGGCAGCTGGCCGAGCTGCTCCGGCAGGGCCATCTCCCGCAACAGGCTGCGCACCACCAGCTGCTGGTTCTCCTGCCGGCTGTCCTCCGGTCGGGTGGGGTCCCGGTAGCGCGCCAGCTGCTCCACTTGGTTGCCCTTGAGCCGTTGCAGGCCGCCCTGCAAGTTGATCGAGAACGATTGGCTGCGGTCGCTGTAACGCAGGGCCAAGGTGGGGTTGGCGGCGATGCTGCCCAGGCCGTCCACCAGGCTGCGCAGGGTGGAGCGTCCCATCACCAGATAGCGCTCCGGTTGGCCGGATTCGAGGCCCACCAGGCTGCGCACCGCATCGGCGGTGAGGGCAGGTCCGCCCAGCCGGTAGAGGCGGCCCAGGCCGACGGGTTTGGTCTGGCCCGGCAACTGCACGGCCAGGTTGGTGGGCAGGGTGAGCACCTGCAGGGGCCCCTGGGGGTTGACCCGCACCAGCAGCAGGGCATCGACGTTGGCCGGACCCGGCGGGGCGGCCCTGTTCAGTGGATCCCCGGGACGGTCGCTGTCCAGGCCGATCACCAGCAGGGTGATGCTGCGGCTGGGGGGTTTGGCCAGGTCGGCCGGGGTGAGCTGCTGCACCGGCTGGATGGCGCGGTCGGGTTCGGGCCAGAGCAGGCCCAGCAGGCCCAGGCCGGCCACCCCACCGACGATGGCCGCCACCCCCCGCACCAGGACGGGCCCCCGGCGGAGCTTGGGCGGGGCGGGACGTCGGACCATTCGGGCATCAGCGGCAAACCACTTTGGCCCACCCCTGCGGCCGGCACCCGATAGGTTGAGCCCCTGCTGATCTGGCGAGGGGACTCCGTTGATGGCTGCCAGTGCTCCCCAAGGGCAGGCCCCCCACGACAAAGCCCGGCCCCTGGCCAAGGGCAGCGTCTATCCCGCCAAGGATCTCTGCAGCCAATGCGGGCTCTGCGACAGCCGCTGGGTGGCCTACGTGAAGGACAGCTGCGCCTTCCTGAACCAGCGCTTTGAGGCGATGGAGGCCACGGCCCACGGCCGCAGCCGCGACCTCGACAACGAGGACGAGCTCTACTTCGGCGTGCAGCAGCGCATGCTCACCGCCCGGCTGCAGCAGCCGATCGAAGGCGCCCAGTGGACCGGGATCGTCAGCCGTATCGGCGTGCGCGCCCTGGAAACCGGCCTGGTGGATGCGGTGCTGTGCGTGGGTCAGAGCGAGGACGACCGCTTCACGCCCGTGCCGCGGCTGGCCCGCACCCCCGAGGAGGTGCTCAGCGCCCGGGTGAACAAGCCCACCCTGTCGCCCAACCTGGAGGTGCTCGAGCAGTTGCCCGGCAGCGGCATCCGCCGCCTGCTCGCCATCGGTGTGGGCTGTCAGATCCAGGCCCTGCGGGCCGTGCAGCCCACCCTGCCCCTCGACGCCCTGTACGTGCTCGGTCTTCCCTGCGTCGACAACGTCAGCCGCCAGGGGCTGCAGACCTTCCTGGAGAGCACCGTGAGCTCCCCGGACACGGTGGTGCACTACGAGTTCATGCAGGACTTCCGCATCCACTTCCGCCACGGCGATGGCCGCGAGGAAACGGTGCCCTTCTTTGGACTCGATACGCCGAAGCTCAAGGACGTGTTCGCCCCGAGCTGTCTGAGCTGCTTTGACTACACCAACGCGGGCGCCGACCTGGTGGTGGGCTACATGGGGGCCGGCTTCGGGCGCCAGTGGATCACCGTGCGCAACGACCGCGGCCAGGAGCTGCTCGACCTGGTGGAAGCCGAGCTCGACGTGGCGCCGGTGACCTCCGCTGGTGATCGCCAGGCGGCGGTGCAGCAGGGCATCGAGGCCTACGACAAGGCCGTGAAGCTGCCGATGTGGCTGGCGGAGCTGGTGGGCTGGGTGGTGCAGTGGATCGGCCCCCGCGGGCTGGAGTACGGCCGCTTCTCGATCGATTCCCACTTCACCCGCAACGCCCTTTGGGTGCGCCGCCACCATCCGGAGAAGGCCGCCGCCCACATCCCCGCCTTCGCCCAGAAGATCATCAGCCGTTACCGGCTGCCCGCCTCGTGAGACGGGCCGGCGTCCTGCTCCACCCCACCTCGCTGCCGGGCCCTGGCGGCTGCGGCGGCTTCGGCCAGGCCGCCCACGACTGGCTGGCGCTGCTCGGCCGCCATGGCATCGGTGTGTGGCAGCTGCTGCCCCTGGCCCCCACCGACGGCACCGGATCGCCCTACAGCTCCCCCAGCGGTTCGGCCCTCAACCCCTGGCTGCTGGATGCGGAGCTGCTGGTGCAGCAGGGTTTCCTGCAGGCTTCCGACCGGGACGCCCTGCCCGGAGCCGCTGACCGCTCCGGCCCCCTGGATCTGGCCGCCATGCCGGCCCGCAGCCGCGCCCTCGGCGAGGCCCTGGCCCGCCGCTGGCCGGCCCAGCCGCAGGACCAGCAGCGCGCCTTTGGCCGCTGGCGCCGCCGCCAGCGCGGCTGGCTGCCCGACCACGCCCTGTTCATGGTGATCCGCCGTCTCCAGGACGGCCAGCCCTGGTGGCTCTGGCCGGCGCCCCTGGCCCGCCGGCAGCGCCCGGCCCTGCGCCGCCTGGCCAGCGAGCGGGCCGACTGGCTGTTGCAGGAGGAGCTGCTCCAGTGGCAGCTCGAGTGTCAGTGGCAGCAGCTGCGGCAGCAGGCGCAGCGGGTGGGTGTGCAGCTGCTGGGTGATCTGCCCTTCTATGTGGCCCACGACAGCGCCGATGTGTGGGCCCACCGGGCCCTGTTCTCCCTGCGCGCCGATGGCAGCCTCACGGCCCAGAGCGGCGTGCCGCCCGACTACTTCTCGGCCACCGGCCAGCTCTGGGGCACGCCCGTCTACCGCTGGCCCCTGCACCTGCTCAGTGGTTTCCGCTGGTGGCTCAACCGGCTGGGGCGTCAGTTTGCCCTTCTGGATCTGCTGCGGCTTGACCACTTCCGTGCCCTCCAGGCCTTCTGGAGCGTGCCCGGCGATGCCCCCACCGCCGAACACGGCCGCTGGCGCTGGTTTCCGGGCTGGCCCCTGCTCACCCTGCTGTGGCTGCGGCGGGGGCTGAAGCTGCCCCTGATCGCCGAAGACCTGGGGGTGATCACCCCGGCGGTGGAGGCCCTGCGCGATGGCTTCCGCCTGCCGGGCATGAAGATCCTCCAGTTCGCCTTCGACGGCGACCCCGCCAACCCCTACCTGCCCGCCAACATCCAGGGCCCCCGCTGGGTGGTGTATACCGGCACCCACGACAACGCCACCAGCGTGGGCTGGTGGCAGAGCCTCGATGCCGGCGGACGCCGGCGGGTGGCCGAGGCGGTGGGGGCGCCGATCACGTCGCCGGCCTGGCAGCTGCTGGAGCTGGCCCTGGCCAGCTCCGCCGATCTGGCGGTGGTGCCCCTCCAGGATCTGCTGGAGCTCGATGATCGGGCCCGCTTCAACACCCCCGGCACCAGCTCCGGCAACTGGACCTGGCGCCTCGACCAGTCCGTCGCCGCCCTCGATGGTGCCCTGCAGGGCTATGGCGCCATGGCTGCCCGCTACGGCAGGGCTCCTCGTTAAAGCTGTCCGTTAGGGCTGGCTGAACGTGCCGGGCTTGCCCTGGAGGGGCTTCAGGGCCGTCCCGTTCCAGCTCACCCGGTCGCCGGGGCTAGGAGGGGGCTCAATCTCCAGCTGGAAGCGGCCGGTGAGGGGCAGGCTCAGGTTGCCGCTGGCACTTCGCAGGTTGGTGCGCACTCCGCTGGCGCTGTCGAGGCTGAGCTGGCTGGGCTGGGCCAGTTGCAGCTCCAGCACCCCCGAGCGCAGCGGCTGGGCGGCCGGTGCCCGCCGCAGTTGGCCGAGTCCCTGGCCCCGGGCCGCCAGCTCGAGGGGCCGCAGATCGGGATAGAGGGTCAGCAGGGCCTGCTCGGGCCGCGGCGGCTTGGCCTGCTCCTGGGCCGGCAGGGGCGGGATCGGTCGCAGGGCCAGCAGGCCCCGGGCTGCCAGTTGCTGCTGCTGCAGGTTCACGCCGTAGATCAGCCCCAGGGTGAGCAGGCCGTAGAGCAAGGTGCCCTGCCAGGTGGTGAACACATCGATCGACCCCGGCGTGAAGCGGCGCAGCAGCGGCTCCCGCCGTTGGCTCTGGGGTAGCCGGTCGTTGTCCGGCAGCACCGACTCGAGGCAGCCGTGGGGCAGCTCCAGGTGCCGCTCGATCAACGGCAGCATGGTGCGCAGGTAGGTGGCCTCCGGCAGCCGGTCGCGCCAGCCCCGTTCGAGGGCTTCCAGCACCGCCGTGCTGATGCGGGTGTCGAGGGCCAACTGCCGCAGGCTCAGGCCCCGCTCCTCGCGCCGTTGCCGCAGCCGTTGGCCCGCCGCCAACAGGGGATCGGCAGGCGGCTGCTGGGCGCTCACGGGCTCCGGCAGGGGGCCCCGGCGCCACCAGCGGCCGAGCTGGCCCTGGGGGCGCTTGGGTGGCAGCTGGGGGGTGCGGGTCAGGGCTGGGTTGTCAGTGCTTGCCATTCTTGGCGATCGAGGCGCCGCCAGCGACCCTCGGGCAGATCTCCCAACGGCAGGGGGCCGATCGCCAGCCGCTGCAGATCCCGCACCGGATGGCCGAGCAGGGCTGCGGTGCGCCGGATCTGGCGGTTGCGTCCCTCCCCCATCTCCAGCTCCAGTTCCGTGGTCTGGGGTGTGCGCCGCCGCACCTGCAGCCCCACCGGTTGGCTGGCCCGGCCGTCGAGGGGCACGCCGGCGGCCCAGCGGCTCAGGGTTGGACCGTCGGGCCTGCCCTGCACCCACACCCGGTAGGTCTTGCGGTGGCCGTAGCGGGGGTGGGTGAGCCGCAGGGTCAGGTCGCCCTGGTTGCTGAGCAGCAGGGCGCCGCGGCTTTCCGCGTCCAGTCGGCCCACCGGGTGCAGCCCGCAGCCGTCGCGCAGCTCGGCCGGCAGCAGGTCGAGCACCGTGGGACGTCCTTCGGGGTCATGGCAGCTGCAGACCACCCCGGCCGGTTTGTTGAGCAGCAGCAGCAGGGGCTCCGGCCGGCTGGCCAGGGGCTGGCCCCGCACGCTGATCCGGTCGTGGGCGGGGTCGGCCCGATCCCCCAGCTGGGCCACCGCGCCGTTCACCTGCACCAACCCCTGCCGCAACAGGGTTTCGGCCTGGCGCCGGGAGCACAGCCCGGCGGCGGCCATCAGTTTCTGGAGCCGTTCAAGGGCCATGTCCCCCATGCTGCCTCCTGGAAAAGGATGGTAGGTTTGCGAAACAAAAGCGTTTCGTAATTCCGGCTCCCATGCCCTCCCTGCCCGTTCTCGGCTCCAGCTCAGGTTCGGACGGCTCCTCGGCCCTGGGTGGCGGCGACCTGGTGCGCAGTTACCTGCGTGACATCGGTCGGGTGCCGCTGCTGACGCACGAGCAGGAGATCACGCTGGGTCGCCAGGTGCAGGAGCTGGTGGCGCTGGAGGAGCTCGAGGGTGAACTGGAGAGCCGGATCGGGAGCAAGCCGAGCCAGGCGGAGTTGGCCCAGGCGGCGGGCCTGAGCGCGCCCTTGCTCAAAAAGCGGCTGCAGGCGGGCCGCCGGGCCAAGGAGCGGATGGTGGCGGCGAATTTGCGGCTGGTGGTGAGTGTGGCCAAAAAGTACACGCGGCGGAACATGGAGCTCTTGGACCTGATCCAGGAGGGGACCATTGGTTTGGTGCGTGGCGTGGAGAAGTTCGACCCGACGCGGGGCTACAAGTTCAGTACGTATGCGTATTGGTGGATCCGGCAGGGGATCACGCGGGCGATTGCGGAGAAGAGCCGGACGATCCGGCTGCCGATCCACATCACCGAAACGCTGAACAAGCTGAAGAAGGGTCAGCGGGAGTTGAGCCAACTGCTGGGGCGCACGCCCACGGTGACGGAACTGGCAGAAGCGGTGGAGCTGCCGGAAGAGGAGGTGAAGGACCTGCTGTGCCGGGCACGCCAGCCGGTGAGCCTGGAGACGAAGGTGGGGGACGGGGATGACACCGAGCTGCTGGACCTGCTGGCGGGTGATGGTGAGCTGCCGGAGGACCGGGTGGATGGGGAGTGCCTGAAGGGGGATTTGCGGGCGCTGCTGGAGCAGCTGCCGGAGCTGCAGGGTCGGGTGCTGAAGATGCGCTACGGCATCCCCTGCGAGCAGGCACCCGGCCAGTCTGAACCGATGAGCCTCAGCGCCATTGCCAAGCACCTGGGCATGAGCCGCGACAAGACGCGCAACCTGGAGCGCAAGGCCCTCGAGGGGGTGCGCGCCCAGGCCGCCATGCTCGAGGGGTATCTGGCGGCCTGAGTCTGCACTCGAGCCACCGCAAAAGGTGGACTCAGCTCGTGGAGCTCACGGAGCGGGCGATCAGCACGGTGAGCATCAAGATGGCCAGCAACACCTGCAAGGCCATCACCAACTTGGCCCGCCGAGACATCACCGCTTCGGAGGTGGGGCCGTAGGTGGAGTTGACGTTCAGCGAAATGAACAGGTAGTCGATGATGTGGGGCTCAGGTGGCTCCTCGCCTTCACGGCTGGGCCACACAAAAGCCCCACCTGGCGTGCTCACATCCAGAAAGATGTACACGAACATGAACACCAGCACGCTTTCCATGTAAACGGCGGCCACGTCCCACAAGCCGCCAAGACCCCCTCCCCGCTGACTGCCCGCGCTGGCCACCATCGAGAGCACGTTGGTGATCACCTGCACCATGGAGAACAGCAGGTAGGCCAGGGCCCAGCGAAACAGCTCGCGCTTGTGGCCGCGGAACAGGCTGATGGTGAGTCCCAGCGTGACGGCGATGAAAGCAATCGTGCCGATCACATCGATGTTGTGCACCAATGTGCCGAGATTGGGGGTGATGACCTCTCGGCTCTTGAGATGGTGCACCAGCAGCAAATCCATCACCCATACCCCTGTGGTGGCGGCGATCACCGCCAGCCTTCCCCGACCACTGGTGAGTCGATTACGGAGGAGATCCGCGGGTCCGAGGTTGGTGTTTTGGGGACTAGGCGTGGTCATGGCTCAGCCCTGGATGTGGGGTGCTGGAACCTTGGGATCCGCGCGATGGTGGGTGCCACTCCGCTGAAAGATCACTAGGCCAATGGTGACGGCCAGAAAGCCCAGCCCGCCATAGAGAAGGGCTTCTGGTTGGGTGTTGGCGCTCATCTCCAGCTGCTTGAGGGAGGCCATGCTCTCCAGATAGAGAATGGCCATGATCAAAATCAAAAAGCTGGAAAAAGTGCTTTTCAGTTGATGCAGATCGTGAAACCGCAAGCCCCGCGGCATCGGGATATTTCGCATGGTCAAGCTGATCATGCCAGCGGCAATAATCAGGATGCCAATGCCTAGCAACAGCAGATCAACCGTCCCGATCATTTCCAGTTCTTCGGCAAATCCTGCCTGGCCCTTGAGGAGATCTTGCGCCACATTGACCATCCGCAGGGCGGCCAGGGAAAAGACCAGCACGGTGGCGAGAATCAGTCCCACCACGCCGGTAAAAATGCCGATCCGAAAGAATCTGGGCATGGGTTCAGAAGAATTGGTCGAAGTTGTCGAAATCCACTGCGCTGAAGGTGCCATCCTCCACCTGGCCCATCAGCCGTTCCAGCTGGACCCACAGGGCTCCGGCGGTGGCGATGGAGAGCACAAACGACACCAGCAAGGCCACCCCGGCGGAGAAGCCGAACACCTGCAGGCTGCCACCGATGAACAGGGTGATGCCGATCACCACGCCGATGTAGGGCAGGGTGATGGCCACATTGCCCAGCGGCAGCAGGGCCAGACGATCCTGTTTCCAGCCCTCCAGCCGATCCTGCACAAGCTTGGCGAAGGTGAGGCCGCAGAGCACGCCGATCGCCAGCCCCACGCCGGCCACCAGATACGGGGGTTGCACGATCTGGGCGTATTCCAGCAGGATCTCACTGGAATCCAGGTCGCCGAACATCCAGCCCTCGGCCAGGTCGGGTGGCAGGTCGAGCGGCAGGCTGGCCATCGGCAGCGTGGGGTTGGGATGGGCGAGACCCTAGGCCCTCAGGGCTCCCAGCGCTGGGAGCCCAGAAAGGTGAGGTCCACGTAGTTGCTGCCGTTGTGGTCCTTCGGGCTCAGTTGCACCCGGTAGCCGCCGAGGTCGACATTCCGCATCGTTTCGAGGGCTGTGACAAACCGCTGGCGGGTGGGGGAAGGCCCCGCCCGGCGCAGGCCCTCCACCGTCATCTTGGCGGCCAGAAATCCCTCCAGGCTTGAGAAGCCGAAGTGGGGTTTGGCCTGCTGGCGGCGCATCAGGTGCTGGTATTCGCGCACCACCGGCACCCGCTCATTCCAGGGGAAGGGCACCACCTGGGCCACGCCGATGCCGCTGGCTTCGTGGCTCTGCAGGGAGGCCCGCAGGGCACTGGTGCCCACAAAGGACACGTTCATCAGCTGCGCGGTGCTGCCCTGCCTGTGCATCTCGCGGCTGAAGGCGGCGGAGCTGGGGTAGGCGGCCACGATCAACACGGCGTTGGCGTTGGCCTGCTGCATCGTGCGGGCTGCTCCCCCCGTCTGGGTGGAGTTGCGCTCCACGCTGGCTGTGGCCACAGGCTTGAGGCCGTGGCGCTTCAGGGCCTTCAGGGCCCCCTTGAGCCCATCCTGGCCGAAGGCATCATTCTGATAAACGACGGCGATCCGATGGCGTCCGCTGCGGACCAGGTCATTGACCATCCGGTCCATTTCCTGGTGGTAACTGGCGCGCAGGTTGAACACCATGGGCCGATGGGGCTGGCGCAGCAGCTGGGCGCCGGTGAGGGGGGCGATCAGCGGGATCTTGGCGCTCTCCACCAGGGGGAGCACAGCCTTGACGGTGGGCGTTCCCACATAGCCGAACAGGGCGAACACTTTGTCGCGCTCGATCAGCTGTCGGGTGTTGCGCAGGGTGAGGGGAGGCTCGTAGCGGTCGTCGAGGCTGAGCAGCTTTAGCCGTTTGCCATGGATGCCGCCCTGGCGATTCACCTCGGAGAAGTAGGCCAGGGCCCCTTCCCGGTACTCCCGCCCGAGCATGGCAGAGGGGCCGCTGAAGGCCGCTGACTGGCCCAGCACCAGCTCCGCCGCCGCGGGTTTGGGGTTGGGGGCGGGGGCGCCCAGGACGGGCAGGCCCGGGAGCGCCAGGGCCAGGGTGAGTCCGAGCATGCCCATCGCCGCCACTGGCTGATGCCCGCTGATCAGCTTTAACTTCGGTGAACAGCAGCGGGTGGGCATGGGGCAGCGCAGGCAAAGGCCGTGGAACGTTCTGGCGATGGTGGCCGTTGTTCTGGCCGCCATCCTGGCCATTCTCGGGATCAGCCGCATCGACGTGAGTCCGGTGCAGAGCCGCGACGCCCTGCGCCTGTCTTCGACCTCCCGCGCCCTCACCACCCTGCCCCTTGGCGAAAAGCCCCCCATCGGCGTGTGGAGTGCCATGCGGGGCGATCAACTCGGCGCCGGGGAGGAGCGGGTCGATCGCGCCGAACTCGAGCAGGCCCCCTACAAGGTGCAGGTGGGGGTGTACTCCACCAGCAATTATGAGCTGGATCTCACGGTGCCTAGCTATTCCAGCAGCGGTTATGTGTGGCTGCGCTGGGAAGAGCCGATGCAGCGCTATGTGGAGAGTCGTGGTGGTGACATCTCCAGTCTTTTTATTGTCCTGAACACCCTGCTTTCCGACAAGGATTCCAGCCTTGCTCCGGTAGGCAAGGCCCCGATCAAGCTGGCGGACGGGAGTTATTACCAGCTCTTCACCTATATCGGCCGCTATTACGTGGATCGGGCCAGTTTCCGGCACTATCCCTTCATGACCATCAGCTTGCCGCTGGTGATTGAGGCCAATGATGTGGATGGCCAGCTGGGCTACCGCAACCTGCGCCTGATTCCAGAGATCCGCAACAGCGGCATGGGCCTCTATGCCCGCATCATCGGTTGGCTCAACACCGGCTGGTCGATCGCCGAATACCGCCACCACTACGCCACCAACTTCGGGCTCGGTGGGGCGGAAAACGACTACAGCCAGATTCTGTTTGAGATCTCCTACGGCACCTCCTCCTGGTCGTCCTTCTGGCGTCTGCTGCTGCCGTTGGCCGTGCTGATGACCATGGTGCTGCTGGTGTTCAAGGTGCGTCCCGATGAACAGGATGCCCGCGCCAGTATCCCCGTCACCGTGCTGTTAACCCTGGTCTTCCTGCAGCAGACCTACCGCGATCAATTGCCGGATCTCCCCTTCCTCACCTTTCTCGATCAGGTGTACGTGGTGGCCTACGTGGTCACCCTGGCGGCCTTTGTGTTGGTGCTTTGGATTGGCCGCCGCTACGCCGTCATGGAAACTCTGGAGGACCCTGTCGCCAAGGAGGCCCTCCAGCGCCACCTGCATCGCCTTGATGACACCTGGCCACTGGTGGTGGTGCTGGTGGGCGGAGCGGCCATCACCTTCTGTTGGATCACCATTCCCCAGGTGATTTGAGGAGTTGAGGCGCTAGGAGGCTGCTGAAAAAGCGAGGAAAACCAGGGCTTTTGCCCTGTTCGTGACCGTCAGCAGCGCCGCGTCAATCAGGTTGACCGGTCCTCTGCGGCTCGCATGCACCGCTTCCAGGCTCGATTGGCCTTCCTCAGTCCTGCGCTCCAGGACCAATGGCCCCTTGATCGGCGCCTTCATGCCATCACCTCCTGCTGGCTCTGGGCTCTGAGCAAGTTGGAGATCCGGATCAGGTTGTAGGCCACCACATGCAGCCGGAACACCGCTCCCACCTTGGTTCGGCCTCGGGCCTTGAGCTGCCGGAGCCCAGCGGCCTGTTTGATCCAGCCAAACACCTGCTCGATCCGCTTCCTGGCGTTGATCGATTGGACATAGCCCACGTGGCGTGCGGTGCGGCCATCAATCGCCGAACGGCGGTGGGGCTGGATGTTTTGAGCCACATGGGGCGTGATGCCGCTGATGCGCAGCTCAGCCACGAAATCCCGGGTGTCGTAACCCTTGTCGGCGCCCAGCGTTTTCTGATGGGCACCCTGGAGCGAGCGGGCCATCCGCAGGGCTGAATCCCGCTCAGCCGTGCCAGTTGCCTGCGTGACCTCACTGGCGACCACCAGGCCGTTGCGGTTCTCCATGACGCAATGCCCCATGAAGCTCAGGAAGGCGCCAACGCCTGGAGCCTTCTTGAACAACCGGGCCTCGCCATCACTGGTGGAACGGTGGGTCTGGTTGGAGAGCAGCAGGCCGCGAAAGTCGCCTTTGGCTCTCCTCGTGCCAAACGATGCAGTGCCGCCAAACCCTTGGCCACCACTGGGCGGTGGCGGATCGTCGTCGAGCCCGTCGATCCGCTCCAGCGAGCTGTGGGAGGCCCAGGCCCGCAGCAAGGTGCCATCGACGGAGAAGTGCTCCGAACTCAGCAGCGGCTTGACCTCAGGGGCTGCCAACAGGAGTTCGAGGAACTTGGCCATCAGCTCCTCATTGAGCAGCCGGTCTCTGTTCTTGGTGAACGAGGTGGGATGCCAGACGGGATCGTCGGGATTGAGGCCTATGTTCCATCTGAATATGATGTTTTTTTCGTGGTGTTGGATATTGTTT
>NZ_JAGQBE010000018.1 GCF_024345475.1 Cyanobium sp. T1B-Tous | reverse complement strand
GCAGCCGTCTCCAGCTCAGGCAGGTTGGCAAAGGCCGCGATGGCCTCGGCGCCGTTGTGGAGCGACCAGGCAATGGTGGTGGTGGCGCGCAGCACATCGATGACGACTGCGGCATCCGGCCCCCCTTCCAGCGGGGACGTCACCGCGGGAACGGCCTCGGAAGAATGGAAATAGGAAATCTGCACAGCGGCCCACAGCCAGGGGCAGTAACAGTAGTCAGGGGCAGGCGGGGGCCCCGGCAGCCGTGCCGCGTGCGTCACAGTGGATGGGCCCGACCGTCCCACTGGCCCAGCCCATGGCAGCGCCCCTGATCAGCCAGCGCAGCCGCCGGGATCTGCGGGGATTTCTGGAGGTGCTCGAGCAGCGTGGCCGTCTGCGACGGATCACGGCCCCGGTGGACCCGGACCTCGAGCTGGCGGCAATCGCCGATCGCGTGCTGAGCCTGGGGGGACCGGCCCTGCTGTTCGAAAACGTGATCGGCAGCTCCATGCCGGTGGCGGTGAACCTGCTGGGCACCCAGGAACGGGTGCTGTGGAGCATGGGGATGGAGCGGGCCGAGGAACTCGAAACCCTGGGCGAGCGGCTGGCCCTGCTGCAGCAGCCCCGCCCGCCCAAGGGAGCCCGCGAGGCCGTGCGCTTCGGCTCGGTGCTGCTGGATGTGCTCAAGGCCAGGCCCGATCTCGACCTCATGCCCCCCTGCCACCAGCAGGTGTTCAAGGGGAAGCAGGTGAACCTCGATGCCCTGCCCCTCCTGCGCCCCTGGCCAGGCGACGGCGGCCGGATCATCACCCTCGGCCTGGTGATCACCAAGGACCCGGAAACCGGCACGCCGAACGTGGGCGTGTACCGGCTGCAGCAGCAGAGCATCAACACCATGACCGTGCACTGGCTCAGCGTGCGCGGCGGCGCCCGCCACCTGCGCAAGGCGGCGGCCATGGGCAAGAAGCTGGAGATCGCCATTGCCATCGGCGTGCATCCCCTGCTGGTGATGGCCGCTGCCACGCCGATCCCCGTGCAGCTCAGCGAGTGGCTGTTCGCCGGTCTCTATGCCGGCGAAGGGGTGCGCCTGGCCAAGTGCAAGACCGTGAACCTCGAGGTGCCAAGCCACAGCGAAGTGGTGCTGGAGGGCACGATCACCCCAGGCGAGGAGCTCGCCGACGGCCCCTTCGGTGACCACATGGGCTTCTACGGCGGGGTGGAAGACTCGCCCCTGGTGCAGATCCAGTGCGTCACCCAGCGGCGGAACCCGATTTACTTCACCACCTTCAGCGGACGGCCGCCGAAGGAGGACGCGATGCTCGCCATCGCCCTCAACCGCATCTACACGCCGATCCTGCGGCAGCAGATCCCGGAAATCGTGGATTTCTTCCTGCCGATGGAGGGGCTGAGCTACAAGCTGGCCGTGATCGCCATCGACAAGGCCTACCCGGGCCAGGCCAAGCGAGCCGCCATGGCCTTCTGGAGCGCCCTGCCCCAATTCACCTACACCAAATTCGTGGTGGTGGTCGACAAGACCATCAACATCCGCGATCCCCGCCAGGTGATCTGGGCCATCAGTGCCCAGGTGGATCCCCAACGCGATCTGTTTGTCCTGGAGGACACCCCCTTCGACACCCTGGACTTCGCCAGCGAGCGCCTCGGACTGGGCGGCCGCCTGGCGATCGACGCCACCACCAAAGTGGGACCTGAGAAGCGCCATGATTGGGGTGAACCGCTGCGGCGCCCAGCCGAGCTGGAAGCACGCATTGATGGCCGCTGGGCCGAGCTGGGCCTGGCTGACCTCGGGGGACAGGCCCCCGACCCGGCGTTGTTCGGCTACACCCTCGAGCATGTGCTGGAGCGGCTGGCGGCGCGGGCCTGATGCTTCGCAAGAGTGGGATCCAGGCCCTCAAGGCCCTGCTCGAACTGGCCCAGGCCCCGGCGCAGTGGCGTTCCGCCCAGGAGCTGGCCGAAGCCCAGCAGCTTCCCGCCGCCATGGTCGAGCAGGTGCTGCTGCGGCTGCGCCGTGCCGACGTGCTGGAAGCCCGGCGGGGCCGCAACGGCGGCTACCGGCTAGCGCGACCTGCCCGCCAGATCGTCCTGACGGAGGTGCTGGCTGCGGCCGCGGCGGCACCAGCCGCTGGAGCAGCTGGGCTGAGCGAGCCCGAAAACCAGCCCGGGGACCAGGTCACCGCGGCCCTGGAGAAACGGCTGGCGCGGAGCCTCACCCAGGTGCTCTCCCAGCTCACCCTGGAAGACCTGCTGTTTGATCTGCGCAGCGCTGAAGCCAGCCTGGAGGACGACGGCGGACTGATCCTGGGGTGATCGCAGCGGCCTCCATAGGATCGACCCCACCCATCCCCCTCCGTTTTGAGCCAGCCCACCCCCTCCACCAGCCCCTTGCCGCTTGCGGCGGGGGGAACGCTGCGGGGAACCGTGCAGGTGCCCGGCGACAAATCCATTTCCCATCGCGCCCTGCTGTTCGGTGCCATCGCTGAAGGGGTCACGCGGATTGAGGGGCTCCTGCCCGCCGAAGACCCGCTCAGCACCGCCGCCTGCCTGCGGGCGATGGGCGTCACGGTGTCGGAGATCCGGGCCGGTGAGCCGGTCACGGTGGAGGGCGTGGGTCTCGATGGCTTCCAGGAGCCTGGCGACGTGCTCGACTGCGGCAACTCCGGCACCACCATGCGGTTGATGCTGGGCCTGCTCGCCGGACGGGTGGACCGCCACTTCGTGCTCACGGGCGACGGCTCCCTGCGGGGCCGCCCGATGCGGCGGGTGGGCGGACCCCTGGCCGAAATGGGCGCGGTGATCCATGGCCGCAAAGGTGGCAACTTCGCCCCGCTTGCTGTGCTGGGCCAGTCCCTGCGCGGCACCACCATCCACACGCCGGTGGCCTCAGCCCAGGTGAAGAGCGCGATCCTGCTGGCGGCGCTCACCGCCACAGGTCCCACCACGGTGATCGAGCCGGCCCAGAGCCGCGACCACAGCGAACGGATGCTGCGGGCCTTCGGCGCCCAGCTGGAGGTGGGTGGACCGGGTCTGACCCAGGTGACCCTCACCCCCGGGGCCAGCCTGCGCGGCCAGAGCGTCGTGGTGCCGGGCGACATCAGTTCCGCCGCCTTCTGGCTGGTGGCAGCTGCCATCACCCCAGGCGCCGAACTGACGGTTGAAAACGTGGGGCTCAACCCCAGCCGCACCGGCATCTTGGAGGTGCTGGAGCAGATGGGGGCCCAGATCACGGTGCTCAACAGCCGGGATGTGGCCGGCGAGCCGGTGGGCGATCTGCAGGTGAGCCATGGCCCCCTGCAGGCCTTCGACATCGGGGGCGACCTGATTCCCCGGTTGGTGGATGAAATCCCGGTGCTGGCCGTGGCGGCCTGCTGTGCGGAAGGCACCAGCCGCATCCGCGATGCCGAAGAGCTGCGGGTGAAGGAGACCGACCGCCTGGCCGTGATGGCCCGCCAGCTGGGGGCGATGGCTGCCCGGATCGAGGAATTCGAGGATGGTCTGGCCATCACCGGCTCCACCCCCCTGCATGGGGCGGTGGTGGACAGTGAAACCGACCACCGGGTGGCCATGAGCCTGGCGGTGGCTGCCGGCATCGCCACGGGCGACAGCCTGTTGCATCGCCCTGAGGCGGCGGCGGTGTCCTACCCCGGCTTCTGGGACGACCTGGCCCGCCTCCAGCAGGCCACGTAGATTCCGCCCCAGCCGCTTGCCGCCGTCCATGCTCGCCGTCGCCGTGTTGGCTGCAGGGAAGGGCACGCGCATGAAGAGCGCCCTGCCCAAGGTGCTGCAGCCCCTGGCGGGAGCCACGCTGGTGGAGCGGGTGCTCAGCAGCTGCGACGCCCTCCACCCTGAGCGCCGCATCCTGATCGTGGGGCACCAGGCGGAGCGGGTGGAACGGGAGCTGCAGGGCCACAGCGGCCTGGAGTACGTGCTGCAACAACCCCAGAACGGCACCGGGCACGCGGTGCAGCAACTGCTGGAGCCCCTGGGCGACTTCCAGGGCGATCTGCTCGTGCTCAACGGTGACGTCCCCCTGCTGCGGCCGGAGACCCTCACCTCCCTGGTGGAACAGCACCGCGCCAGCGGCGCCGCCGTGACCCTGCTCACCGCCCGGCTGGCCGACCCCACCGGCTATGGGCGGGTGTTTGCCGATGCCGCCGGGGCGGTCAGCGCCATCGTGGAACATCGCGACTGCAACGACGAGCAACGCCGCAACAGCCTCACCAACGCCGGCATCTACTGCTTCAACTGGCAGCAGCTGGCCGCCGTGCTGCCCCTGCTCACCACCGACAACGACCAGGGCGAGCTCTACCTCACCGACACCGTGGCCCTGCTTGAGCCGGCCATGCATCGGGAGGTGGCCGATGCCGACGAAATCACCGGCATCAACGACCGTCTGCAGCTCAGCCAATGCGAAGCGGTGCTGCAGGACCGCCTGAGGCGCCACTGGATGGCCGAGGGGGTGACCTTCACCGACCCCGCCAGTTGCACCCTGAGTGAAGACAGCCGCTTTGGCCGGGATGTGGTGGTGGAACCCCAGTGCCACTTCCGCGGCGCCAGCCGCATCGGCGATGGCTGCCGCATCGGCCCCGGCTGCCTGATTGAGGACAGCCTGCTGGGTGCGGAGGTGTCTGTGGTGTATTCGGTTCTGCGGCAGGCTCGCGTCGCCGACGGCTGCGCCATTGGTCCATTCGCCCAGCTGCGGCCAGGCAGCGAGGTGGGCGAGCACTGCCACATCGGCAACTTTGTGGAGGTGAAGAACAGCACCCTGGCGGCGGGTGTGAAGGTGAACCACCTGAGCTACATCGGCGACGCAGACCTGGGCGCCGGCGTCAATGTGGGGGCTGGCACGATCACCGCCAACTACGACGGTGTGAACAAGCACCGCACGGTGGTGGGCGCCGGCAGCAAGACGGGCGCCAATTCGGTGCTGGTGGCACCAATCCGCCTGGGCGACAACGTGACCGTAGGGGCCGGTTCCACCCTCACCCGCGATGTGCCCGCCGGCGCTCTGGCCCTGGGCCGGGCCCGCCAGCTGGTGAAGGAGAACTGGTCAGGCCCGGCGCCCAACCCATAGGCTGCGCCCACCCCAAGGCTGCTGGCATGGATCGCGACACGCTGAACGTCTCGAAGCGGGAAGACGACGGCTTTGCCTACGAGCCAGTCGAGCGCTTCGGCGCAAGCATGACCAGTCCCAGGCCCTGGAACACCCAGGCCCTGGCTGGAGTGGAACGGCTGAACGGCCGGGTGGCGATGCTGGGCTTCATGGCCGCATTGGCCGGTGAAGTGCTGACCGGCAAGGGGATGGTGGGGCAGCTCGGTGCCCTACTGCAGTGGTACCTGGGCTGAGGCAACCCTGCAGAAGGCTGCCAACGGAAAGGCCCCGGGTGAACCACCACCCAGGGCCTCTGCCCGAAGGCACAACATCGTGAAATGCTGCTCCGCCTGCATCATGGCGGATCCACTGGACGTTGGCGCTACCGCTGCAGCAGGGGAATCAGGCGCTCCAAGGCCACCCCGCGGCTTCCCTTGAGCAGCAGGACATCCCCGGGCTCCAGCCACTGGGCCAGGGGGGCAGCGGCCGCCTCCGGTGCGGTGACACGCTCCAGCCGGGGCAGGCCGCTGGCCGCCGCCAGCATGGCCTCCCCCTCGGCCCCACCATCCACAATCACCAGCCCATCGAGGTTGAGCTGGCGGGCCCGCGCGGCCACCTGGCGATGCAAGGCGAGGCTCTGATCGCCCAGCTCGAGCATCGTGCCCAACACGGCGAAATGCCGGCCGGGCTGGCGGCCGAGCAGCTCGAGGGACGCCAGCACCGCCTCCGGGGACGCGTTGTAGGTCTCATCCAGCACCCGCACCCCGCCGATCTCCAGGCGGCGGCTTCGGCCCCCGGGAAGCGCCACCTCCAGGGGCTGCCAGCGGGCCGGATCCAGCCCCAGCTCCTGGGCCACGGCCAGGGCCAGCAACAGGTTGCGGGCGTGATGGGCCCCCTCCAGGGGAACGGGCAGGGTCACGCCGGCCAGCTCCAGGGTTTCCCCGAGGGAGTCCAGCCGCCCCACCCAGTCGGCCTGGGTTTCGAATCCCTCTCCGTCCAGGGCCACCCGCACCACCCGGCCGGGCCACACCCGGGCCAGGGCCTGATCCAGCAGGGGGTCGCCAGCCGGAATCACCACCACCCCATCGGCGGACAACCCCGAGGTGATCTCGCACTTGGCCGTGGCGATCGCCTCGCGGCTGCCCAGGCGGCCGATGTGGGCCGTACCGATGTTGGTGATCACGGCCACGTCCGGTCGGGCGCAGCGGCTGAGTCGCTCGATCTCACCCAGGCCCCGCATGCCCATCTCCACCACCACCGCCGCCTGGCCAGGGCTGGCACCCAGCAGGGTGAGGGGCACACCGATGTCGTTGTTCTCGTTGCCGCTGGAGGCCCACACGGGCCCAAGGGGAGCCAGGGCCGCTCGAATCAGTTCGCGGGTGGTGGTTTTGCCCGCCGACCCGGTGACGGCGACCACCGCAGCCTCCAGCTGCTGACGCCAGAGACCGGCCAGCTCCTGGTAGGCCTGAAGGGTGTCCGGCACCCACCACAGCGGGACCCCAGCGCGGGTCGCGGTGGCCACCAGGGCGTCCGCGGTGCCGGGCGGCACGCGATCGGGCTGGGCCAGCAGGCCGCCGGCACCGGACTCCAGGGCGGCGGCGAGGAAGGCATGGCCGTCGAAGTGCTCCCCCACCAGGGGCAGGTACAGCTGCCCGGCGCTGAGCCGCCGACTGTCGGTGCAGACCTCCTGGGGAGCAAGGGGCAGCTCGGCCTGGGCAGGGGACAGGGGTCCGTTGGCGGGCAGTCCCCAGAGCTCCTGCAGCTGGGCCAGGCGCAAGGTCATCGGCGGCGGACAACGGGGATGGCCAGGATCATGGCCCAGCTGGCCCAGGGGGATCCAGCAACACCATGCCGCCGCCGACGCGGGCGGCCTGACCCATCACAACACCCTCCGCATCCAGCAGTCTGAGGTGCTCGTAGCCGAGGTCACGACTGCGCTGCAGCCAGGCGTCCGCCTGCTGCTGACGGCGCGCATCCGGCAGGGCCTGGAACAGGTTCGAGAGCTCAAGGTCCAGCCGACCCTCCGCCGGGACGGGGCGGGCGGAGGCGATCAGGGTTCCAGAGTCATCTTGGATCAACAGGCCCAGCAGGGGATCGAGCTCGAGGGTGGGTGGCGGCTCTGGCACCGAGGCGGCCCCCCCGGCCGTCTGGCGCTCCAAACCAGGCTCGCGATCCAAAACAGGCTCGCGATCCAAAAGAGCCTTGGGCTCCGGAACCGCCCGGGGACTGGAGCGCGGCTCGGCTCGTGGGGCAGGAAGGGAGAGCTCTGGGGACGAGAGGGACGCAGAAGGCGAGGCTGAAGGCAGGCCCCCCAGGCCCCGCGCCAGCCCCAGGCCCAGAGCCAGCAGGCTGGCCAGGCCCAGGGCCAGCAGCAGCGGCCAGAACAGGGCTGCCCAGGCGGTGGGCCAGAAGCCCGGCACGGACAGATCCCCCTCGCCGTTGCGGCGCCAGAGCTCCCTCACTTTGAGGCCAGTGCTGGCAGCCACGGCCCGCAGATCCCCAGCCAGGCGCCCCCAGGGCTCCTCATAGGGGGCCGGATAGGGCACCGGATCAACAGACGGATCGGGTACGGGGTCCCGGGCCGGAGGCGGCGGGCTGGGGAACGTCACCGCAGGGGGTTCATCGGCGCTTCAGCAGGGAGGCCAGTCCCCGGCGGCTGGGATCCGCATCTTGCCCCTGGGAGAAGCGCTCCACCTCGGCCGCCTCGGGCGTGGGTTCCTTGACCCCACACACATCGCGGTACATGGCGTCATATTCGAGGGCGGAGCGAGCCCAGCTGAAGTCCACCGCCATGGCCCGGCGCTGCAGCTCCTGCCAGCTGGCCTGGTTGCGATAGGCCTCCCAGGAGCGCACGATGGCGGTGTAGAAGTCGATCGGTTCGTAGCGGTCGAAGCCGTAGCCGGTGCCCACCCCAGCCAACGGATCGTTGGGGGGAACGGTGTCGACCAGGCCGCCCACCATGCGCACCACGGGGATGGAGCCGTAGCGCATCGCCAGCATCTGACTGATGCCGCAGGGCTCGAAGCGACTGGGCATCAGGAAGGCGTCGCTGCCGCCATAGATCAGACGGGAGAGGGCATCGTCGTAGGTGAGAAACACGGCGAAGCGGCCCGGATAGCGGGAGGCCATCTGCCACAGCCCACTTTCATAGGTGCGATCACCGGTGCCCAACACCACGATCTGGCTGTCGGTGTAGGCCAGCACCCGGTCGGCCACCTGCAGCAGCAGATCCACGCCCTTCTGATCCACCAGGCGGCTCACCATCCCCATCAGGTAAGAGCGGGGATTCACCGCGAGGCCAAAACGCTCCTGGAGAGCTTGCTTGTTGGCTGCACGCGGGGCCAGGTCGGCGGCGGAGAAACGGGCCGGCAGAGTGGTGTCACTGGCCGGATTCCAGTCTTCGGTGTCAATGCCGTTGAGGATGCCGCGCAACTTGCCGCTGATGAAATTCAGCAGGCCATCAAGGTGCTCGCCGTACTGGGGCGTGCGGATCTCCATCGCGTAGGTGGGCGACACCGCATTGACCCGGTCGGCATAGAGCAGGGCCGCCGCCATGGTGTGATCTCCCTGCATGTACCAGGGGCACCAGGTGATGCGGTCGAGCTTCCAGCGCCAGGGGCCCTGATATTTGAGGTTGTGGATCGTGAAGACGGTGCTGATCTCGGGGTCCTGATGCATCCACACGGGCAGCATGCCGGTGTGCCAGTCGTGGCAATGGAGCACCTGGGGCTTCCAGTGGTGCCAGCAGAATTCAGCCGTGGCGCTGGCGAAGAAGGTGAAGCGCCAGTCTTCGTCCTCACCGCCATAGATGCGCTCGGGATCGAACACCGGATGGCCCACCAGATACAGGGTGAGGCCATTGGTGGGATGGCGGGCCTCAAACACGGCGAAGTCGTTGCCCATGGTGTGGCCCCGCCACACCGGCTCGGCCGACACCTGCAACTTGGACCAGAGCTTGCCGTAGCCCGGCAGGATGATGCGCACGTCATGGCCCAGGGCCGCAAGGGCCGGCGGCAGGGATCCGACAACATCGCCCATGCCGCCGACCTTGATCATCGGGGCGCATTCGGCCGCCGCAAACAGGATCCGCATGCCTAGTGCACCGAAGTGGGCGCAACTCTACGGGCGCTATCAGGGCAGCACTGTCACCGGCGTGCCGAGTTCCACCAGCTCGAACAGCTCGCGCACATGTTCATCGAGCAGGCGCACACAGCCGTGGGACACGGCTCGGCCCACGCTGTCGCGCTGGGGGGTGCCGTGAAATCCCGCGCTGACGCAACCCTTCACCACCAGATGCTCGCTGCCGTTGAAGCCCGCCCGGCCGCGGCAATCGCGATGAAACCCGATCCAACGACTGCCAAGGGGGTTGCCGGGCCCCGGGGGAATGCGGCGGCCGGTGGCGGGATGCTCCCAGGTGGGATCCACGGCCAGCTCGATCACCTCGAACCGCCCCACCGGGGTCTCCCAGCCGGGCCGGCCCACCCCCACCGGGAACCGGCGCCGTTCTCGCCCGTCCTCGATCACGGAAAGCCGCCGCAACCGACGATCCAGCACCAGCTGGCGCTCGGGGGTGGGAAGGGAGACGCGCTCCCCAGCTGGCGGATCAGCCGCTGCAGGCAGCCCGATGAAGCCAGGCAACAGCACAGCCCAAAGGGCAGCAGCTCCAAAGCGAACAACACCGTCCATCAGCCCCGCCGCCACCTGTGTCCCTTGGCCCGACAGCCCCCGGATCTGCTGTCAAGGTAACCAGGGAGCGTCGGAGAAGTCAGGAGCGCGCTTTTCCAGGAAGGCATTGCGGCCCTCCTGGCCCTCCTCCGTTCGGTAGAAGAGATGGGTGGCCTGGCCGGCCAGCTCCTGGATGCCCGCCAGGCCATCGGTTTCGGCATTGAAGGCGGCCTTGAGACAACGGATCGCCGTGGGGCTGTGCTGCAGCACCTCCCGGGCCCAGCGCAGCCCCTCCTGCTCGAGCTGGGCCAGGGGCACTACCGCATTCACCAGGCCCATGGCCAGGGCCTCGTCAGCTCCGTATTGGCGGCAGAGAAACCAGATCTCCCGAGCCTTGCGTTGACCCACCAGCCGCGCCAGATAGCCCGCGCCGAAGCCGCCATCGAAGCTGCCCACCCGAGGCCCGGTCTGGCCGAACACGGCGTTCTCGGCCGCCAGACTCAGATCGCAGAGCAGGTGCAGCACCTGACCACCCCCGATGGCATAGCCCGCCACCAGGGCAATCACCACCTTGGGCAGGCTGCGGATCAGGCGCTGCAGGTCCAGCACGTTGAGCCGCGGCAGCCCCGTCTCATCGACGTAGCCGCCATCCCCGCGCACGCTCTGGTCACCGCCGGAGCAGAAGGCCCAGCCCCCATCGGCCGCAGGCCCGGCCCCGGTGAACAACACCACCCCAACCCTGGGGTTGTCGCGCACCCGGGAGAAGGCATCGCACAGCTCCTGCACGGTGCGCGGCCGAAAGGCGTTGCGCTTGTGCGGTCGGTTGATCGTGATGCGGGCGATTCCCTCCTCGCAGAGATCGAACAGGATGTCCTCGTAGGAGCCAGCGGGCTGCCAGGTGACCGGTGCCGGGGACGCCGGCGCCGGGGAAGGGGAGGAGGCCGTCACGGCTGGAGCAGGGATGGGCTCGCCATTCTGCGCAGCTCCTGCCGCCGGGCCGCATCGGCCCGGCGATCGGTTACCACCTCCAGCAAGGCCATCGGCTGCTCGAGGGCCCAACGGAGCTGAGGCGCCAGATCCGCCCCCCCCTCCACGCGGCGGCCAGGCACCCCGTGGGCGGCCGCCAGCGCCAGATGGTCAACCGGTTGCGGCATGGCGAACAGCCGTTCGAAATCGAGGGCCTGCTCTGGCGTGGTGCGGATCGGCAGTTGCTCAAAGATGCCGCCACCGCCGTTGTTGATCAGGATCACCGTGAGCCGGCCACCCAGTTGGCTCTGCCAAAGCCAGCCATGGCTGTCATGGAGCAGGGCCAGATCCCCGGTGAGCAGCACCGCCCGGCCCAGGGCTGCAGCCACCCCGCAGGCGATGGACAGGGTGCCGTCAATGCCGGAGGCCCCCCGGAAGCCATACACGGGACGGCCCGGGGCGGCTGGGTCTCCGAAGCTCTCCCAATCCCGCACCGGGCTGCTGTTGGCGATCACCAACGGCAGATCGGCCGGCAAGAGGCGGCCGAGGGCCCGGGCCAGACCGGGCTCACCGCCACCGCCCCCGGGCAGGGCGTGGTCCAACCAACCCTGGAGGGCCCGCTCCCGTTGGGACCAGGCCTGTGCCACCTCGCGGGCGGCCTGGCTGGGCGACCCCGCCCAGCAGGGCTCGGGCCAGCTGGCCAGCCAGGCGGCCAGGCCGGTTGGGATCGGCTGGCAGGAGCAGCCCAGGGGGTCCAGGCAGCGGGGGTCCCCCTCACTCACGAGCCACTGGCGGGGCCCGGCTTGGGCAATCCAGCGCTGCAGGCGCCGACTGGCGGGCACCGGACCCAGGCGCAGCAGCTGCAGGGGGGGCTGAAGGGCCCCATCGGGATGATCCAACACCAGGTCGTAGCCCGCGACCAGCTGCAGCTCGGGCACACCCCGCAGCCCGCTGAGGCCATCGGCAAGCACCGGCCAGCCCGTGCGCCGTTGCAGACGGACCAGGGCCGCCAGGTGGCCATCCCAGTGCTGGGGGAGTCCGCGCCAGGGGCCAGCCACCACCACACCGGCCTGGTCCAGGTCCGGCATCGGGCCAGGGTCCGAGTTGGGGATGGCAGCGGGCACGCTGGAGGCTGGGGTGACCAGGGGGCCCTCCACCGGGGGCACCTCCAACGGAGGCACTTCCACCGGGGGAACTGTCACCGTCAGCAGTGCAGGGCCGTCGGCGTGGAGTGGTTCGTCAAAGGGAAGATTGAGATGGACCGGCCCCGGGGCCTGCCCAGGGGCCTGCGTGGCCGCCAGGGCCCTGCGGGCCAGCTGGACAATCGCGTCCTCGCCCATCTGAGCCAGACCGGCGCCATCCCCCTGGCCCAGCCAACGCACACTGGCGGCCAGGAAGCACTCCTGGTTCACGGTCTGGTTGGCACCACAGCCCTTGAGGCGATCGGGCCGATCAGCGCTGATCAGCAGCAGGGGAATGGCGCCGTAATCGGCCTCCACCGCCGCTGGCAGCAGGTTGGCCACGGCCGTGCCGGAGGTGGTCACCACCGCGACGGCACGCCCCGTGGCCCGGCCCAGCCCCAGGGCGAAAAACGCCGCCGAGCGCTCATCCACCGCGGTGCGGAGGTCGAGTCCCTGCCGCTCCAGCACGCCGGCCGCCTCGGCCAGGGCGCCCGAGCGGCTGCCGGGGCAGAGCACCAAGTGGGTGAGCCCACCGCGCATCAGAGCGGCCAACAGCACCAACGACGCCTGGAGATTGCCGGTGGAGAGGTCGGAACCGATGGGAGGGCGAGGCGAAGGAGGGCGAGGGGAAAGCGGGCGATGGACCGGGGCCACGCCGGGGGCATTCAGGATGGGCCGATCATCCTCGCCCCTGCCCTTGGAGCCCCCATCCCCCCGTCCCGCCGAAAGCCCCCTGGTGCTGCTGCGCCGCCAGATCCTGCCGGTGCTGGCGTGGGTGGCCCTGGCCCTGGTGCTGCGTTGGGCCGTGGTGGAACCGCGCTGGATTCCCTCCGGCTCCATGCTGCCCAGCCTGCAGCTCCAGGATCGGGTGCTGGTGGAAAAGCTGCGGGCGCGCCTGCATCGCCCCCTGCCGGTGGGAACCGTGGTGGTGTTCCGCCCACCCGTCGCGTTGATTGAGGCGGGCTACGAACCCAACGCAGCCCTGATCAAGCGGGTGGTGGCCCAGGCGGGGGATCGGGTGGAGGTGCGTCAAGGGATGCTCTGGCGCAACGGGTCGCCGGCCCCCATCGACTGGTCGGCCGAACCGATGGACTACACCCTGGCGCCGCTCACCGTTCCCCCCGGCCACCTGATGGTGCTGGGGGACAACCGCAATGCCAGCCTCGATTCCCACCTCTGGGGACCCCTGCCCCGGGACGCGGTGATCGGCACGGCCGTGCTGCGCTACTGGCCGGCCAACCGCATGGGCTGGTTACGGTTCTCCGCCAAGGGCCACCCCCCTGGTGGGCCGGAAGAGCTGGGGTAGGGTGCAACTCGGACGCAGCGCACACCGGCGATGTTCAACCCGGAGTTCCTGACCACCGACAACGAGGCGATCAGCGGCAACACGCTGATCCAGTACCTCCAGGAGCAGTCTCCAGAGGTCCTGCAGCGGGTGGCGCGCTCGGCCAGCGGAGATATTCAGGACATCATTCGCCACAACGTGCAGGGCCTGCTGGGCATGCTCCCAGGCGAGCAGTTTGAGGTGAAGATTCAGACCAACCGCGACAACCTCGCCGGGCTGCTCGCCTCCGCGATGATGACGGGTTACTTCCTGCGCCAGATGGAGCAGCGCATGGAGCTGGACAGCAGCCTGCTCGGCAGCGGCGATCTGGATGCGGACCTGGACGCGGATCCCGGCGAACTGCGGCTCTGACGCGTCGCGTCCGCCGACCGGATTCAGCCCTGGGACCTGGGGTTTTCAGGAACCAAACCGAGCCGCAGCAGGGTTCTGTCGATGCCCGCCAGGTAGGCCCAGCTGCCCGCGTCTGGTGCCCAGGGGCGCGCTTCCAGCTGGGTGGCCAGAGCCTCCAGCCGCTCCCGGCTGCAGGCCACGGGGGCGTCGTAATGGGCTGGCACCAGCCAGCGCAGCTCAGGCTCGGCCGCCAGGGTGCGAATCCAGGCCAACAGGGCGGCCTGGCAGCGGGGAAACACCAACCGCTCCAGCACCGGGGCCACCTGCAGGGCCGGCCCGGCCCCGGGCACCAACCGACGAAATTCGGCGGACCAGTCGTGCTGCCAGCGGAAGGGGTAGAGGCCGAAATAGGCCTGGGGAGAGCGGACCCCCTTGGCCAGCACGCCTCCCAGCAGCTCCCCCCACCCCGGCACCACCAGGGGATCTGGACGCAGATAGGAGGCAAACAGCACCAGCCGCTGCCAGCCGCGCCGGCGTCGCTCCGGTGTGTCGGAGAGGGGTTCATCACCCCGGTCCCGGGCGTGAAACAACAGGGGGGTGGGATCGGCGCGGAACAGCTCCGGTGGCTCCGGACCAATCGCCACCAGGGCGTCGGTGACCAGCAGGCAGCCACTGGCCCGATGCAGGCAGCCGGCCTCCATGAAGGTGCCCAGGCCGAGATCGAGCGGACCCAGCGGAATCCAGCTCAGTTCATCGGCATGGGGCAGGCCCTGCTCAAACAGCACCCGGGTGCGCGACGCCGGAAAGCCGAGCCAGGGCAGCGGCAGGGGCAAGGGGAAACTCCACTGACCGGGGGTCACCCACACCTGGGCCGTGGGGAAGGCCCGGGCCATGGCCGGCACCGGCAGCTTGTGCTCCAGCCCGGAGCTGGTGGGGAGCACGATGGTGCACACGGGCCCGTAGCGACCCTCCAGTTCGGCCAAGGCGGCGCGCACCTCGCCCGTGGGAGGCACAGGCGCGTAGAGCAACAGGCCCTGGCGCAGCCGCAGCACCGTCATCCGGATCGGCACGGCCACATAGAACACCCCCTGGAGCTGCTCCAGGCTCCAGACCTGGCCAGGAATCAGCTCCCGCACCAGGGTGCGGCGCCGGCCATAGGGGTAAAGCGGCAACAGGGGCCACCAGGGCCAGCGCTGATCGGTGGATGCGGGAGTCACCTCAGGCCAGCAACACCAGACTGATGCTCATCACCACCATCCCCGCCGTGACCCCGGCAATCATCAGGTGGTGATGGGCTCCGGTGCGCTGGGCAGCCGGCAGCAGTTCATCGAGGCAGATGTACACCATCAGGCCGGCCACGCTGGCGAACACCACCCCCATCACCGTGTCGTTGAGGAAGGAGCGCAGAAAGCCGTAGCCCACCACGGCGCCGATCGGCTCGGCCAGACCTGAGGCGAAGGACACCCAGAACGCCTTGCTGCGGCTGCCGGTGGCGAAATACACGGGGGCCGAAATAGCCAGGCCCTCCGGGATGTTGTGGATGGCGATCGCGATGGCGATGCCGATGCCCAGCCTTGGGCTGGAGAGGGCTCCCACGAAGGTGGCGAGCCCCTCGGGAAAGTTGTGAATCCCGATCGCCAGGGCCGAAAACAGTCCCGTGCGCAGCAGGGTGCGCGAGCGGGCCCCGGATGGATCGTTCTCCGTCAAGGCCAAGTTATGGCTGGGTAGGGAATGGTCGATCAGGGCGATCAGCAGCATGCCGGCAAAAAAGGCCAGCACGGTGGCCGCATAGCCGGTGGCAGGTCCGAGCCCGAGGGAGAGGGCCTGGCGGGCCTTGGGAAAGATCTCCACGAAGGAGACGTAAATCATCACGCCAGCCGAAAAGCTGAGCGAGAGGGTCAGCACCCGGGGGCTGAAGCGCCGGGACAACAAGCCCAGAAGGCTGCCTAAGCCCGTGCAGAGTCCCGCTGCCAGGGTGAGCAGAAAGGCAAACAGCACCCGCTGATCCAGCTCAAACAAGGGCCCTGCTCCGCAGACGCGGCATCCTCAGATCGCATGTTCGCAGGCCGTTGATCCGCCGTCCGCCACGGGGACCGTCTGGCTGCGCAGCCACTGGCGCCCCTGCTCCAGGAAGGCAGGCCAATCGAGCTTCTCCGCCTCGGCCGCCTGGGCCACCAGCAGTGGGGCCTGGCGCTTGATCGCCGCGAGGTCAGGCTCACTGACCCCAGCGGAGAGGGCCAGCATGTCCGCCATCGCGTGGGCCACCACCCGGGTGAGGTAGGCGGCGCTGAGGGCCTGCATCGCCCCGCCCACCAACCAGGTGGCCCCGTGCCACTTCACCAGCCCAGCCAGGGCTTGGCTGCTCCACTCCACCACCCCCAGGGCCAGCGAGGCCTTGGCCAGTTCCCCAGCGGCGGCCTGCAGCTGCTCCAGGGTCCAGGGGCAATCCCAGAGGCGGGCCATCTCCTGCAGCATCAGCCCATTGGCCACCGCCAACACCAGCAGGTCGAGGCTGGGCAGGGGGGCCGCCACCACACCGGCCGCCACGATCCACTGGGTGCGGCGCTGCAACGGTCGGAACAGCTCACGGCGATGCTGCTCGAGATCACGCTGCCAGCGACCGTGCAGCTGCTGCAAGCGGCGCAGCTGCCGGGCCTGGCGCAGGCTGGCGGCGGCGGGGCCCAGGTCCCGGGCCAAGGGGGCCAGGCTGCTGGCCAGGGTCTGGGCCTGGCCATCCCAGAACAGCAGACGGGCCGAGAGCTCCGCACCGAGCTGGGCCTGGAGTTCGGCAGCCAGCTGGTCGGGGCCCGGCCCCTGGCCATCGCGCTGCACCAGAAGCCAGGCGGGTTGGCCCTGGGGAAGGGCTTCCAGCCAACGCAGCTCAGCCGCCGACAGGGGCATGCGCAGGTGGTGAATCAGGCCATCACAGGCTTCGAACACCGGCGGCCAGCACCAGTCCGCACTCCAGGCCGGCAGGGGGTGGGCCCAGTGCAGCTGGAGGGGCTCCGGGCCCCTCAGGGCCTCCAGCACGGTGCCCTGAAGCTGGCCTGACGGAGGATTGGTGCCCACCAGGGCCAGGGTCAAGCCCAGTCGCCCCAGCTCCTGGCGCAGGGCCGCGAGCTGGTTGGCGCGGTCGAGGCGGGCGGCCTCCACCAGCGCTCCAGCAGGGCTGGTGGGATCCACCTGGCCAGCCGCGAGCGTCCCAAACTGGGCGTCGAGCCGCTCCAGGCGCTCCAGCCAACCCGGCACATCCGTTGCGGAAGGCCCAAGCGGGCGCGGGCGCCGCCACCACCAGGCCCCAAGCGCCAACCCCGCCAGGGTGATCCCGGGCGACAGGGGCAGATGGCTGAGGCGCAGCAGGCCATCGGTGACCAGCCAGCCAGCCAGGCCCAAGCCCAAGCTCGGCAGCCAGGGCCTGAGCGCAGGCGGCACAACCTGACGGGCCGCAGCCAGCCCAGCGAGCTCGGGGAGGTTCACCGGCGGCGTCAACGGCGCGGACAACGTTTCAGCATCTTTAGCTCACCTTGGAACAGTGCGCCGGCCTGGAATGCCAATAGCTTGGGTTGCAGTTGGGGGCCTGCCAGGCCAGCTCAGGGTTTGGGAGACAACCACCTGCACCACCACCAGCGCAACCCCCGGGACACCCCCCGCGACAACCCCGGCGACAACCGCCAACAGGTCAAGCGGGTGCTGTTGGTGGCGCTGGCCGTCAACGTCAGCATGACGCTGTTGAAACTGCTGGTGGGCCTCCTGAGTGGCTCCCTGGCGGTGCTGGCTGACGCCATGCACAGCGCCACCGATGGCTTGTCGAGCCTGCTGGGCCTGCTCACCAACGGGCTCTCGGACCCCGAGCCTGACCGCGATCACCCCTACGGCCACCACAAGTACGAGGCCTTGGGGGCGCTGGCTATCGCCGCCTTCATCCTGTTCACCGCCTTTGAAATCCTCCAGACCGCGGTGCATCGGCTCCGTGGTGGACTGCTGCCCCTGCGGCTGGAAGGTCAGGAGCTCCTGTTGCTCCTGGTGGTGCTGGGCTTCAACATCCTGCTCGCCAGCTACGAGCGGGCCGAGGGGCGCCGGCTGGGCAGCCCCCTGCTCACGGCCGATGCGGCCCACACCAGCAGTGACATCTGGACCACAGCCGTGGTGCTGGTGGGACTCAGCGGGGCCGTCTGGCTGAAGCTCCCCTGGCTGGACGTGGCCCTGGCCATTCCGCTCTGCCTACTGCTGGTGCGGGTGTGCTGGACCGTGTTGCGCTCCAACCTGCCCCTGCTGGTGGACCAGATCGCCATCGCTCCGGAGGCGATTCACCAGGTGGCCATGGGAGTGCCTGGGGTGCTCAACTGCCACGACATCGCCAGCCGGGGGGTGCTCGGACGCCAGGTGTTCATCGACATGCACATGGTGGTGGATGCCAATGACCTCCCCACCGCCCACCGGATCACGGAGCTGGTGGAGGAACACCTGGAAAGCCGCTTTGGCAAGGTGCGCTGCACCATCCACCTGGAACCGCGGGAATACGCCAGCCCGGCCATCACCTTCAAGGGGACCCATGGCTGAGATCCTCGAAGCCCTGACGATGCGGCAGCGATGCCTGCTGCAGGACTGGGCTGGGGAGCTGCAGGCCGCTCCGGGCTGGTGCGGATCCTTGCCTGTGGCCATCCTCGAGCGGTGCTGGCTGCGGCTGCGTCGGGTGCCCATCGAGCAACTGGCCCTGGCCCTCCCCCCGGATGCCAGTGCCGACGCCCCGGAGCTGGTGCGCTACCGCACCTGGATCGCCGCCGGAGAACCGGCCTGGTCGGCCCAGTTGCGCTGCTGGCAGGAGTTCGGCCAGCCGGCCTGCCAGGAAGCCCAGCGCCATTTTTGGAACCACCAGGACCGGGGCAACCACGGCTGGACCCTGGAGGCCTATCTCCAACTGCTGGACACCTACCGCCGTCAGGTGGAGCCCGCCGGCCAGCGGTGCCTGCCCCTCCTGGTGCTGGCCCGCGCCGGCCAACGGGAGGCCCACACTCTGCACTGGCTCACCCCCCTGGGCCGGCCGATGCGGCACACTTGCGCCTGACTGCAAAGGCTGCGGCCATGGCCGACGACACGACCACCTCCCATCCCCGCGACGACCGGGGGGAACGGCCCAGTGGCGGCCGCCCTCCCGGCAACCGTGAACCCGGCGGCTTCCGCATTCGCCTGAGCGACAACGAGATGCGCGCCGCGCGCGCCATCCAGGAGAGCTTTGGTCTGCGCTCCACCGTGGCCGCCCTGGGATTCGCGATCCGCACCGTCGCCCAGCTGCTGGAGGACGGCCAACTCGATGCCCTCGTCGCCCAGCAACGGGCCCAGGGCGGCAACCGCGGCGGTGACAGCCCCCGTGGGGATGGCCCCCGTGGGGATGGCCCCCGTGGGGATCGCCGCCCCCGCGACGGCGAGGGTCGGGGCAGCCGCCCGGAGCGCGGCCCCCGCATTGACCCCTTTGCCAGGCCCAGCAAACCGGCCCCGGTTGCGCCCGTGGTTGAGGAGGAGCCCACCCCCGCGATGGAAGAAGCAGCTCCAGCCGAGCCCGCAGCACCTGCCGAGCCCGCAGAAGAGCTGAATCCGGACGCAGCCCCCGAGGCGTCCAGCACCGACGCCGTCGAGAGCTGAGCCCCATGCCACGGCCGAGGGTTCTGTCCGGAGTCCAACCCACCGGGGCGTTGCACCTCGGCAACTGGCTCGGCGCGATCCGCAACTGGGTGGCGTTGCAGGACAGCCACGACACGTATTTCTGTGTGGTGGACCTGCATGCGATCACCGTTCCCCACGATCCGGCACGGCTGGCCGAGGACACCCTCACCACCGCAGCCCTGTATCTCGCCTGTGGCATCGATCCGCAGCGGTCCACGGTGTTCGTGCAGAGCCACGTCAGCGCCCACAGCGAGCTGGCCTGGCTGCTGAATTGCGTCACCCCGCTCAATTGGCTGGAGCGGATGATCCAGTTCAAGGAAAAGGCGATCAAGCAGGGCGACCAGGTGTCGGTGGGCCTGCTCGATTACCCGGTGCTGATGGCCGCCGACATCCTGTTGTATGACGCCGACCTGGTGCCGGTGGGGGAAGACCAGAAACAACACCTGGAACTGGCGCGGGATATTGCCCAGCAACGCATCAACGCCCGGTTCGCCCCCCGCGACGCTGCCGGCGAGCCGATCCCGGTGCTCAAGGTGCCTGAGCCGCTGATCCTCAAGGACGGGGCCCGGGTGATGGGCCTCACCGACGGCAGCAGCAAGATGAGCAAGAGCGATCCCAATGAGGGCTCGCGCATCAGCTTGCTGGATCCACCCGAGCTGATCACCAAAAAGATCAAGCGGGCCAAAACCGACCCCACCATGGGCCTGGAATTCGGCAATCCCGAGCGCCCGGAAGCCGACAACCTGCTCGGGCTGTACGCCCTGCTGGCGGGTAAGAGCCGGGAGCAGGCCTCCCAGGAGTGCGGCGCGATGGGCTGGGGCACGTTCAAACCCCTGCTGGCAGAGGCTGCCGTAGAAGCCCTGCGCCCCGTACAGGAGCGCTATCAGCAGTGGCGCCAGGATCCTGGAGCGGTGGAGGCGGTGCTCCGTGATGGACAGGCCCAAGCCGCCACCGTGGCCGAGGAGACCCTGGATCGCGTGCGCCAGGCGCTCGGATTTCTGCCCCGCAGCTGAGCGGCGCCCTGAACCTTCAGCCCGTCAATGATCAGCTGAGCTAATCATTGACGCGACCCCACGGCCGGGCAGCCGCCGGCACCAGCAGAAGCCACGAGTCCCGGACGAGACCAGTGACTCGCAGGGATCGCGGCTGAGACCCAGGGCGAAGCGCCCATGCGCTGCACACCGTGTCGCAGTTGTCTACCCCCGGGCCTGGGGGGGTGGCCGGGCGACCGGGCTGGCGGCCAGGGTCCTCCCAACCGCGATGCCATCGCCTGTCCCGTCCAACGTCCAAGACCAGCCACCAACGCCAAGCGCCCCGTTCGCTGGAACGGCTCTTCGGGTCGGGGCCCCTCTGTGGAGCCGCCCTGCTGCTGACCCTGCCACCAGCCATCCAGCCAACCCCGAGCGCAACCCTCCCGCCAGCGCAGCCAGCCCAGCGCAGCAGCGCAACGGCCTATGCCATCACCCCTGAGCGCCGCGCCCTATTGGACACGATCCGCTTTGCCGAAGGCACGTGGAAGGGCGGCAGTGTGACGGGCTATCGGGTGCTCTACGGCGGTGGATTGTTCGCCAGCCTGGAGCGGCACCCGGAGGTGACCGTGCACCGGCGCTACAGCAGTGCCGCCGCAGGCGCTTACCAATTCCTGCCGGCCACCTGGCGGGAAGCGTCCCGCAAGCTCGCCCTGAGGGATTTCAGCCCAGCCAACCAGGACCAGGCGGCCCTGTATCTGGTGGAACGGCGGGGCGCCCTGCAGGCCGTCGACCGCTCTGGCCTGGGCAGTGCGGTGCTGGCTCGCCTGTCGCGCGAGTGGGCGTCCCTGCCCGCCAGCCATGGCGGCAGCCATTACGGCCAACCGGTGAAAAGCCGCGAGGAGCTGATCAGCTTCTATGGCAATGCCCTGCAGCGGGCCAGGCAGGCCCTGGGCTGAGCGCGGGGCTCCCTCCAACTCAGGCCGGCAGGGGAGCGCCGTGACCCCAACCCCAGAGTCGCCACAGCCAGTAGGCCAGTCCCAGCAGAGCCACAACACCGCTGCCCCGCCTCACCAGTCGCGTTGGCCAGCGCCCTCCCAGCAGCGTCCAGACGCCGAGCCCCAGGCCCAGGGCCACCAGCAGCGGTCCCAGGGCATGCCATGTCACCGCCTGAGCCCAATCACCCCGCAGCGTCGCCAGCACGGAACGGGTGAGAAAGCAGGTGGGGCAGGGGATGCCCGTGAGCTGGCGCAGCGGGCAGCGCCACAGCCCCAGCGGCAGGCCCTGCCAAGACGCCCCGGCCACGGCGCCCCCCGCCCCCAGGAGCAGCCCTGCTGCCAGCCTGGCGCCCGTTCGGCTCACGGTTCCCGGTACACCACCCGACCCCGTTCGTCATTGCCCACATCCAGCAGGTTGGCGTGCAGCAGCCGCTCAATTTCCTGCCTCACCTCGCGACTGTCCATGCCATCGGGCAGGTCCATCTCGAGCAGGGCGTCATTGAGGGTGAAGCCCGCCTCACCACTGCGTCGGGCCAGTTGCACCAGCTGCAGTTCCACCGACTGGGACGGTGCGCGCAGCAACAGGATCCCGTTGGCCTGATCCACCAGTTCGGGCATCAACCACAGATCCACCAGCTGGCCCACGAAGCAAAAGCCGAAGGTGACCAGCCAGAGGGTGCCGCTCAGGGGCTTGCGGTTGTAGAAGCGATGCAAGCCACAAACCCCCACCAAACCCAGGGCCCAGAGGCCATAGGCAAGGGCCAGGTTGCGGCGCTCCGGAGCCAGGGGGCGTCGAGAAGGGAGCATGGCTAGGGGCGATCAGCCTCAGGGCCATCCGCACTCGGATGGGCCGGCAGGGACACGCCGCTGAGCCGCAGGCTGGCGGACAGGTTCCACACCGTCAGCACCAGCTGGTGCCAGGGGGCCAGGGTTTCCATCTCGAGAGCCATGGGGCTGGGCACGGCCTGGCGCAGGCTGCTGGCGGCCGAGAGTTCCTTGCGGGCCTGCTCGAGCCGCTGGCGCAGGGCCTGCTGTTGATCCAGGGGCATCACCGCCTCTGGGCAGTGATCCAGCAACACCAGGCCCCGCTCAAACCAGGTGCTGAAATCCCCCAGCAGGGAACCCAGCAGCTGGTCGAGCAGCTCACCGGAGGATTCCGGCACTGGCGATGGCGAGGAGAAACCCATCAAGCCAGCCTAGGAGCGCTGCGTAGGATTCCTCTTCGCCCTGTTCAGACGCGCGATTCGTGCCCGTGACCCCCACCAGCCTCGAGCCCGCACGAATCAACCTGCCCAAAACCAGCGAGAGCCCCCAGCTGCTGCGCATCCGCCACTCGATGAGCCACGTGCTGGCCATGGCGGTGCAGAAGCTGTTCCCCAAGGCCCAGGTGACCATCGGCCCCTGGACCGAGAGCGGCTTTTACTACGACTTCGACAATCCCGATCCCTTCACCGAGGCCGACCTCAAGGCCATCAAAAAGGAGATGGGAAAAATCATCGGCCGCCGGCTGCCGCTGGAGCGGATCGAGGTGAGCCGCGCCGAAGCCGAAGCCCGAATCCAGGCCCAGAACGAGCCCTACAAACTGGAGATCCTGGCGGGTATCCAGGAGCCCATCAGCCTCTACACCCTGGGAGAGGAGTGGTGGGACCTGTGCGCCGGGCCCCACGTGGCCAACACCAGCGAGCTCAACCCCAAGGCCTTCGAGCTGGAAAGCGTGGCCGGCGCCTATTGGCGGGGCGATGAAACCAAGGCCCAGCTGCAGCGGATCTATGGCACCGCCTGGGAGACCCCCGAGCAACTGGCGGAACACAAGCGCCGCAAGGAAGAGGCCCTGCGCCGCGACCATCGCCGTCTGGGCACCGACCTGGATCTGTTCTCCATCGAGGACGAGGCCGGCGCCGGCCTGGTGTTCTGGCATCCCCGGGGCGCCCGCATGCGCCTGCTGATCGAGGACTTCTGGCGCCAGGCCCATTTCGATGCGGGCTACGAGCTGCTCTACACCCCCCACGTGGCCGACATCAGCCTGTGGAAGACCTCAGGCCACCTGGACTTCTACGCCGAGAGCATGTTCGGCCCCATGCAGGTGGATGAGCGGCAGTACCAGCTCAAGCCGATGAACTGCCCCTTCCACGTGCTCACCTACGCCAGCACCCTGCGCAGCTACCGGGAGCTGCCGATCCGCTGGGCCGAGCTGGGCACCGTGTACCGCTACGAGCGCCCCGGCGTGATGCACGGGCTGATGCGGGTGCGCGGCTTCACCCAGGACGACGCCCACGTGTTCTGCCTGCCGGAGCAGATCGGCGATGAGATTCTGCGCATCCTCGATCTCACCGAACAGATCCTCTCCACCTTCGACTTCCGCAACTACGAGATCAACCTCTCCACCCGCCCCGAGAAATCCATTGGCGAAGACGCCGTGTGGGAGCTGGCCACCAACGGTCTGATCGAGGCCCTGGACCGCAAGGGCTGGGCCTACAAAATCGATGGGGGCGGCGGCGCCTTCTACGGCCCCAAGATCGATCTCAAGATCGAAGATGCCATCGGCCGGATGTGGCAGTGCTCCACCATCCAGCTCGACTTCAACCTGCCGGAACGCTTCGCCCTGGAGTACGTGGCCGCCGACGGCACCCGCCAGCGCCCGATCATGATCCACCGCGCCATCTTCGGCTCGCTGGAGCGGTTCTTCGGGATCATGACCGAGAACTACGCCGGCGATTTCCCCTTCTGGCTGGCCCCTGAGCAGATCCGGCTGCTGCCGGTCACCGATGAGGTGATGCCCTATGCGGAGCAGCTCCTGGGGCAGCTCAAGGCCGTGGGAGTGCGCGCCACCATCGACCACTCCGGCGAGCGGCTGGGCAAGCTGATTCGCAATGGCGAGCAGATGAAGGTGCCGGTGCTGGGGGTGATCGGCGCCAAGGAGGCCGAAACCGAGAGCGTGAGCCTGCGCAGTCGCCGCGACGGCGACCTGGGCAGCGTGGCCGTGGCGGCCCTGCTCCGTGCAGCCAGCCAGGCCAACGGCAACCGGGCCGCGGGACTGGAGCTCACCGCTTGAGTCGCCCCCAGCCATGACCACCCTGTTGGCCGGCGATATCGGCGGCACCAAGACCCTGCTCGCCCTCTACGCCCTGGACACGAGCACGGGGCTGACCCTGCTGCGCAGTGAGCGCTTCCCCTCCGCCGACTGGGACGATCTGGCGCCCATGGTGCGCCATTTCCTCGACCACGGCGGGCCCTCTCCGTCGGCAGCCTGCCTGGCCGTGGCCGGTCCGGTGGCCGGGGGCCAGGCCCGACTCACGAACCTCGACTGGCAGCTCGACCAGGGGCGGCTGCAGGACGCCACCGGAATCCCCCGGGTCGAACTGGTGAATGATTTCGCCGTGCTGATCTACGGCCTGCCCCACCTGGGCCCCGAGCAGCAGGCCCCGATCCGCGCCGGGATTCCCCAGGCCGACGCGCCCCTGCTGATCCTGGGGGCCGGCACGGGGCTCGGCGTGGCCTACGGCGTGCCCAGCCAGGCTGGCCTGGTGGCGGTGGCCAGCGAGGGAGCCCATGGTGAATTCGCACCCCGCAGCAGCGCAGAGTGGGAGCTCAAGCAATGGCTGCTCCGCGAGCGGGGCCTGGAGCGGGTGTCGATCGAACGGGTGGTCAGTGGCACCGGGCTCGGAGAGGTGGCCCGCTGGCTGCTGCACACCCGCGATCCCAACGCCAACCACCCCCTGACAGCCCATACCGCGGGAGACGACCTGCCCGCAGCGGTGGCTGAGGCCGCCGCCGGGGGGGACGCCCTGGCCAGGGACGCCCTGGCCCTGTGGATTGGCTGTTACGGCAGCGTCTGCGGCGATCTGGCCCTGGCCGGGCTGAGCCGGGGCGGCATCTGGCTGGCGGGAGGAACGGCCGGAAAACTGTTGGAGGATCTGCGCTCCCCGGGCTTCGAGCAGGCCTTCTTGAACAAGGGTCGCCTGGAGCCCGTGCTGGCCGCCATGCCCATCACCGCCGTGGTGGATCCAGCCATCGGCCAGTTCAGCGCCGCCTGCCGGGCGCGCATGCTCGTTGCCTGAGACACTGGGCTCAGCAGAAGTCGTCGCATGGTGCGCCCCCGGGTCGGCCAAGGGGTCGTGGTTCACGTTCCAGCCACCACAGCCAATCTCGGCCCAGGCTTCGATTGCCTTGGGGCCGCCCTGGAGCTCGACAACGTCTTCCAGATGCGCTGCATCGAGGGCGGCAGTGAACGCTTCGATCTGATCATCGAAGGGCCGGAAGGGGCCCATCTGCGCGGGGGGCCCGACAACCTGGTGTACCGCTCGGCGCAACGGGTGTGGAAAGAAGCTGGCGAGGAGCCCGTGGCCCTCGAGGCCCGGGTGCGCCTCGCCGTCCCGCCGGCCCGGGGCCTGGGCAGCAGCGCCACGGCGATTGTGGCCGGCCTGATCGGAGCGAATGCCCTGGTGGGGGAACCGCTCAGCCGGGAGAAGCTGCTGGAGCTGGCGATCGACATCGAAGGCCACCCCGACAACGTGGTGCCCTCCCTGGTGGGCGGTCTCTGCATGACCGCCAAAGCCGCCTCCCACCGCTGGCGGGTGGTGCGCTGCGAATGGTCCCCGGAGGTGCAGGCCGTTGTGGCAATCCCGGCCATCCGCCTCACCACCAGCGAGGCGCGCCGGGCCATGCCCAAGTCGATTCCGGTCGGCGATGCGGTGATCAACCTGGGCTCGCTCACCCTGCTGCTCCAGGGCCTACGCACCGGCAACGGCGACCTGATCACCGATGGCATGCACGACCGCCTGCATGAGCCCTACCGCTGGGGTCTGATCCATGGCGGCAAGGCCGTGCGCGAAGCGGCCCTGGCGGCGGGAGCCTGGGGTTGTGTGATCAGTGGTGCCGGACCCAGCCTGCTGGCCCTCTGCCCCAAGCCCATGGCCGAGGCCGTGAGCAAGGCCATGGTGCGGGCCTGGCACCAGGCCGGCGTGGAATCCCGCTCCGAGGTGCTGGCCGTGCAGCAGTCCGGCAGCCGCTGGGAAGCCCTGCCAGACCAGCCCCAAAGCCACCCCGAAGGCGCCTAAAGGTCTAGGTAGTTTTACTCAGCAGCGATGGGGCGACTGATAGATTTGATCGTGATTCCGGCAGCGCCTGAACCCGGCCCTGCCCACCGAATCCCCAGATCTGCAATCGGGCTGTGATGGACGCCAACCTGCCCTTCCTCCTCGCGTCCAGCCCTGCCCTGCCAGCCGGCAGCGGCACCGCCTTTCCCTGGCTGAGCCTGATCGTGCTGCTGCCGGCGGCGGTGGCCCTGGTGATGCCCCTGCTCCCAGGCGACGGCAACGATCCCAAATGGCCGCGCACCCTGGCGCTCGCCACCCTCGGGCTCGATCTGGCCTTGATGCTGGTGTGCTTCAGCCAGCACTACGACGGCTCGGTGAGCGGGCTACAGCTGGTGGAACGGGTGAGCTGGGTCCCAGCCCTCGGGCTGGAGTGGTCCCTGGCCGCCGATGGGCTCTCCACCCCCCTGGTGCTGCTCTCCGGCCTGGTGACCCTGCTCTCGGTGGCCGCCAGCTGGAACATCAACCGCAAAACCCGGCTCTACTTCGCCCTGATGTTGGTGCAGGCCTCAGCCCAGGGCCTGGTGTTCCTCTCCCAGGACTTCCTGCTCTTCTTCCTCGCCTGGGAATTGGAGCTGGTGCCGGTTTACCTCCTGATCGCCATCTGGGGCGGCAAGCAGCGCCAGTACGCCGCCACCAAATTCATCCTGTACACCGCCACCGCCTCCCTGCTGATCCTGCTGAGCGGCTTGGCCCTGGCCTTCTCCGGCGACACCTTCACCTTCAACCTCTCGGAGCTGGCCAGCCGCTCCCCCGGCGGCACCTTTGGCCTGCTCTGTTACCTCGGCTTCCTGGTGGGTTTCGGGGTGAAACTGCCGATGTTCCCGCTGCACACCTGGCTGCCGGATGCCCACGGCGAAGCCAATGCGCCGGTGTCGATGCTGCTGGCGGGGGTGCTGCTGAAGATGGGGGGCTATGCCCTGCTCCGCTTCAACGTGCAGATGCTGCCGGAGATCCACCTGCAGCTGGCCCCGGCCCTGATCGTGCTGGGCATCGTCAACATCATTTACGGGGCGCTGAACGCCTTCGCCCAGGACAACGTCAAGCGCCGGATCGCCTGCAGCTCGGTGAGCCACATGGGCTTCGTGCTGGTCGGCATCGGTGCGATTGACGCCCTGGGCATCAGCGGAGCCATGCTGCAGATGATCAGCCATGGCCTGATCGCCGCGGCGATGTTCTTCGTCACCGGAGTGTTCTACGAGCGCACCGAAACCCTGTCGATCCCCAACATGGGTGGCCTGGCCAAGGCCTTGCCGATCACCTTCGCCTTCTTTCTCGCCAGTTCCCTGGCCTCCCTGGCCCTGCCGGGCATGAGCGGCTTTGTCAGCGAGATCACGGTGTTTCTGGGGGTCACCGCCAACGACGGCTTCACGGTCGGCTTCCGGGTGATCACGATCGTGCTGGCCGCCATTGGCCTGGTGCTCACACCGGTGTATCTGCTCAGCCTCTGCCGGCGGGTGTTCTTCGGTCCCCGAATTCCGGCCCTGGCCGTGGTGGGCGACATGCGCCCCCGCGAACTGCTGATCGGCCTCACCCTGCTGGTGCCAACCCTGGCCATCGGCTTCTGGCCCCGACTGGCGATCGATGTGTACGAGGCCTCCACCAATGCCCTGGCGGAGCAGCTGAGCTCCACCGCCCTTGTGGCCATGGGCCGGTTGACCGCCTTGGGCTGAACCACAGACCCGCCGGCGATCGGGTGAAATGGGGTCAACCTTCTCGCCAGCGATCACCGTGAGCGCTCCGATGCCGCTTCTGGCGGGCCAGGGTCTCCCCCAGTTCACCGCCATCACCCCGGAGCAGGTAGACCAGGGCATTCCAGCCCTGCTGGACGCCCTCAACGGCGAACTGACGGCCCTGGAAACCACGCTCGAGAGTCGGCTGGCCCAGGGGGAGGCCGCACCCCTGAGCTGGACTGAGGTGATGGAGCCGCTCCAGCATCTCGGCGAACGGCTGCGCTGGAGCTGGGGGGTGGTGAGCCATCTCAATGGGGTCTGCAACACCCCCGAACTGCGAGCAGCCCATCAGCAGCAGCAGGGGGCTGTCGTGCAGTTCGGCAATCGGGCCGGCCAGTCTCGCCCCATCTACCGGGCCCTCGAAGCGCTGCAGCGGAACGCTGCCGAGCTCGATCCCACCCAGAACCGCATCCTCGCCACCGAGCTGCGCGACATGCAATTGCGGGGGGTGGGCCTCGAGGGACCGGAACAGGACGCCTTCAACAGCGCCAGCGAACGCCTGGCCGAGCTGGCCACCGCCTTCGGCAACCATGTGCTCGATGCCACCAACAGCTGGAGCCTCACCCTCACCCAGGAGGACGAGCTCGACGGGCTTCCCGCCAGCCTGCGGGATCTGCTCGCCCAGGCCGCCCGGGACGCGGGGGACGAGGGCTGGCGGCTCGGACTGGACATGCCGCGGGTGGTGCCCTTCCTCAAATACAGCCGCCGCCGTGACCTACGCGAGCAGGTTTACCGGGCCCAGGTGAGCCGGGCCTCCACCGGCGACCTGGACAATCACCCCCTGATCGAGCAGATCCTCGCGCTGAAGCTGGAGCAGGCCCAGCGTCTTGGATACCCCAACTGGGCCGAGGTGAGCTTGACCTCAAAAATGGCGGGATCGGTGCAGGAGGTCGAATCCCTGCTGGACGATCTGCGCGCCGCCGCCTATCCGGTAGCCCAGCGCGAGCTGGCCGAGCTTTCGGCCTGCGCCGCCCGCCACAGGGCTCCGGAAGCCAGCGATCTCCGCCCCTGGGATGTGAGCTACTGGGCCGAGGTGCTGCGGCAAGAGAGCTTTGACCTCGACAGCGAAGCGCTGCGGCCCTGGTTCTCCCTCGAGCAGGTGCTCCAGGGACTGTTCGGACTGTGCCAACGGCTCTTCGACATCCGCATCCTGGCGGGGGATGGGACTGCCCCCACCTGGCATCCCGATGTGCGTCACTTCCGGGTGCTCGATGGGGCCAGTGGCGAGCCCTTGGCGGGGTTCTACCTCGATCCCTACAGCCGCCCGGGCAGCAAGCGCGGCGGCGCCTGGATGGATGAGTGCCTCGGTCGCTCCCGCGACCTGGAGGGCAAGCCGGTGCTGCCGGTGGCCTACCTGATCTGCAACCAGAGCCCACCGGTGGGAGACACCCCCAGCCTGATGACCTTCGAGGAGGTGGAAACCCTCTTCCACGAGTTCGGCCATGGCCTGCAGCACATGCTCACCACGGTGGAGCGGCCCCAGGCCGCCGGCATCAACAACGTGGAATGGGATGCGGTGGAGCTGCCCAGCCAGTTCATGGAGAACTGGTGCTACGACCGGTCCACGTTGATGGGTATGGCTCGCCATTGGCAGAGCGGCGAACCGCTGCCGGAAGCGGAATACCAGAAACTGCTGGCGGCCCGCACCTTCATGGGCGGCAGCGCCACCCTGCGCCAGGTGCACTTCGCCCTCACCGACCTGCGCCTGCACAGCCAGTGGACGCCAAACGGTGACCTGAGCCCCGAGCAACTGCGGCGCCAGATCGCCACCACCACCACGGTGCTCGAGCCCATCCCCGAAGACGCCTTCCTCTGCGCCTTCAGCCACATCTTCGCCGGCGGCTACTCGGCCGGCTACTACTCCTACAAGTGGGCGGAAGTGCTCAGCGCCGACGCCTTCAGCGCCTTCGAGGAGGTGGGCCTGGATCAGGAAGAGGAGATCGTGGCTACGGGTCGCCGCTTCCGGGACACCGTGCTGAGCCTGGGCGGCAGCCGTTCGCCAGCGGAGGTGTTCGAAGCCTTCCGGGGGCGCCCGCCCAGCAGCGAGGCCCTGATTCGCCACTCCGGCCTGGTATCCGCCTGATGGGCGCCTCCGCACCGGATCTGGAGGCCATCGCCGGCCGCTTTGACCTGCCCGCCGCGGTGACCGCAGTCACCCCCCTGGGCAACGGGAATGTCAACGACACCTACCGGGTGGACACCGCCAGCGGCGAACGTTTTGTGCTGCAACGGCTCAACACGCAGGTGTTTCCCCAGCCGGAGCTGGTGATGGGCAACCTGCAGCTCCTGAGCGACCACGCCGAACGGCGCCGCAACGGCCTGGGAGCCGGCTCCGGCGAAGGACGCTGGGAATTGCCCCGGGTGATCCCCAACCGGCACAGCGGCAACCCGTGGGTCACGGCCAACGACCAGTTCTGGCGGCTGATCAGCTTCGTGGACGGTGCGGTGACGGTGGATGCCATCGCCAACCCGGAGCAGGCCCACCAGGTGGGCCGCGGACTGGGGCTGTTCCACAGCCTCATCAGCGATCTCCCCACTGACCAGCTGGCCGATACCCTGCCGGGCTTTCACATCACACCCGGCTACCTGGACGCCTACGACCAGACCCTGAAGCGCGTCGAGATCCAGCTCTGCGAGGCCGGCCAGTGGTGCACCGAATTCGTCGAGCAGCGCCGCCAACTGGCACCGGTGCTGGAGGCGGCCAAGGCCGACGGCCGCCTGCGGCTGCGGCCGATCCACGGCGATCCCAAAGTGAACAATGTGATGCTCTGCGCCAGCACCGGGGTGGCGGTGAGCCTGGTGGATCTCGACACGGTCAAACCCGGCCTGGTGCACTACGACATCGGCGACTGCCTGCGCTCCGCCTGCAATCCCCTCGGAGAGGAAGCCGAGCCCACAGAGGCCATCCACTTCGACCTCGATCTCTGCCGGGCTGTACTGGAGGGCTACCTGGGGGCCGCGCGGGACAGCCTGAGCGACACCGATCTCGACCACATCTTTGACGCCGCGCGGGTGATCAGTTTTGAGTTGGGCCTGCGCTTCTTCAGTGACCATCTGGCTGGAGACGTCTACTTCCGCACCCAGCGCCCTGGCCACAACCTCGACCGGGCCCGCGTGCAGTTCAAACTCACCGAAAGCATCGAGGCTCAGGAGCAGGACATTCGCGCCATCGTGGAGGGGCTGCGATGAGCCACCAGCCGATCGCACCGATCTCCTTTTCGCTGGTGCCTTTTGCCGCCCCGTCGCAAGCGCTCGCAGGCCAGGACGGCAGGATGCACCCCGCCGAGCTCAGCATCGGCGGCCACATCGGCCTCGAGGCAGGACAGCTGGAGCTGACCTACATCCTGAAGGGGGACCTGGAGCAACTCCAGATCGCCCCGACGGTGGCAACTCCCCAGCGACGCGATCTGCTCTGGCAGACCACCTGCCTGGAGCTGTTCCTGGCCCGCCAGGGAGCCCAGGATTACTGGGAATTCAACCTGTCACCCGCCGGTCACTGGAACGTCTACCACCTCGAGGGGTACCGCCAGGGCCTGCAACCTGAGCTGGCCTACCAGGAGTTGCCATTTCAACTCACCCGATCGGAGCAGGAGCTGCTCCTCACCCTGCGCTGCCCCCTTCCACCGGCCCTGCTCCACCCAAACTCCCTACCGGCGGATGGCCCAGGTGCCTTGGAGGTTGGCATCACCGCGGTGGTGGAACGCAGGGATTGCTCAAAGAGTGATCGCTCAAACAGTGATCGCTCCATCGGCTACTGGGCCCTGCACCATCCAGGCACGGAAGCCGATTTTCACCACCGGGGCGGCTTCTGCCTCACCCTCCCCTGAGGGCATCAACAGGACCCATGGCGCTCACGTTCCACAGCCACCACGCCTTCGAAGCCTGAAACGGGGGCCTGGCATTTGCGCAACTCCAACCAGACGGGCACCGGGCCATAGAGCTCCTCCACCAGATCCAGCATGGATTCGCTGTAATGCTCCAGGGTGTGGCAGCGGATGCTGAGGGCCTGGCGCTGCAGGGCGGAGATCAGCACGCTGTAGTCGAGGGTGTCGGCGAGGGCATCACTGCGGCCCGCAGGCGCGAGATCAAAGGCGAGGCGCAGGTCGAGCTCGAACCACTGGCCCTCGGCCCGTTCGAAATCGAGCACGCCCACGTGGGCCCAGAGCCGTAGCCCACGCACATGGATCAGGTCGCTCACAGGGGCAGGGAGCGATGGGTGAACTGGCGCGCGCCGCTGGCGTAATCGGCGGCGATGTGGCCCTCACCCCGCAGCCGGTAGCGGTAGGTGACCAACCCCTCCAGCCCCACCGGGCCTCGGGGCGGCAGGGTTTGGGTGGAGATGCCCACCTCGGCACCAAAGCCGTAGCGGAAACCATCGGCGAAGCGGGTGGAGCAATTCAGATACACCCCGGCGCTGTTGACCGCCGCCAGGAAGCGATCGGCCGCCGCCGGATCGGTGGTGCAGATGGCATCGGTGTGGCGCGAGCCGTAGCGGGCGATGTGCTCGAGCGCAGCCTCAAGGTTGGGCACCACCTTCACGCTCAGGATCAGGTCGGAATACTCCGTGCTCCAGTCGTCGTCAGAGGCGGGATGGCTCACCCCCAGAGCCATGGCGGCGGCATCGCCGCGCAATTCGACGCCGGCCTGCCCAAAGGCCACCGCAGCCCTGGGCAGGAACACCGGCGCAATCGCCCCATCCACCAGCAGGGTTTCGATCGCGTTGCAGGCGGCCGGATACTGGGTTTTGGAATCCAGCGCCACCTTCAGAGCCAGATCCAGATCGGCAGCCCGATCCACAAACAGGTGGCAGATGCCGTCGGCATGGCCCAGCACCGGGATGCGGGTGTTGTCCTGAATGAAGCGCACGAGGGCGTTGGAGCCCCGGGGAATGATCAGGTCGACCAGGCCGTCGAGCTTCAGCAACCCCAGGCTCTCCTCCCGGCTGGTGAGCAGCTCCAGGGCGTCAGGGTCCACCGCACTGTCCGCCAAGCCTCGGCGCAGGGCCGTGAGGATGGCAGCGCAGCTGTGGCTGGCCTCCCGGCCCCCCTTGAGCAGGGCCCCGTTGCCGGAGCGGATGGCCAGGGAGGCGATCTGCATCACCGCATCCGGGCGGGCCTCAAAAATCACCCCCAGCACCCCCAGAGGCACCGTCACCCGCTCCAGCACGAGGCCTGCATCGAGCTCGGTGTGCAGCTGGCGCTGGCCAACCGGATCGGCCAGGTCAGCCACCTGGCGCACGCCGGCGATGGCGCCATCCAGCTTGGGGCAATCGAGCTTGAGGCGGGCCACCAGGGCAGGCGCCAGCGCCTCGGCCGCCGCGGCCTCCAGATCGGCCTGGTTGGCCGCCAAGATGGCGTCCCGGCTTTGCTCGAGGGCCTCAGCCATCGCCAGCACGGCCTGCCGGCGCTGCCCGTCGGTGAGCTGCCCCAGAGCCATGGCGCTGCGGCGCACCTGGCCCGCCCGGGCCAGGAGATCGGGGGTGGGATCGGGAATCATCTGCCCATCATCCCAAGCCAGGTCCCAGCCGCTGCAGGGCCAGGTAGGCCGCACCCAGCCGACCGGCCCCATTGCCAAGGCTGCAGCGCTGGATCGTCAGCCCCTCCCGGCTGGCCGGCTGAACCCGCAGCTCCACCTCGGCCCAGACCGCTGGCAGGAAGTGGGCACTGGCGCCACTGAGGCCGCCGCCGATCAGCACCCGTTCCGGCGTGAACACGTAGAGCAGGGAACTCACCCCCAATCCCAGCAGCCGGCCATAGGTCTGCCACACCGCTAGGGCCTCGGCATCGCCGGCATCGGCGCGGCGACACAACTCCGCCGGCTCCACCGGGGACAGGCGATCGAAGCCGCGGCGACTACAGAACGACTCCAGCGAGCCACGGTTGCCGCTGTTGCAGGGGGGACCCTCCGGGTCGATGCCGATCAGACCGGGCTCCGCCGCAGCGCCCCGGTGGCCCGTAAACAGCTGGCCATCCAGCAGCACCGCACCGCCAACACCCGTACCGAGGGTGAGCAGCACCACATCGCGGGCATCGCGAGCCGCACCGCGCCAGTGCTCGCCGATCAAGGCACAGTTGGCGTCGTTGGCCAGGGTGACGCGGCGCTCCAGCAGCGGTTCGAGCCAGTCAGCCAGGGGCACGTCCTGCCAACCCGGCAGGTTGATGGCAATGCGGGCCACCCGGCAGGCCCGGTCGCTCGGGCCGGGATGGCCCACCCCCACCCGATCGGCCAGCCGCTCGGGATCGAGCTGCTGCACCGCCTCCACGATCGCCGTGGTGACCGCCCCGGGCAGGGAGGGCTGGGGCGTGGGCACCACCAGCTCCGCCAGCAGCTCACCCGCCTCGCTGAAGCGCCCGAGCTTGATGGCGCTCCCCCCCAGATCCACCCCGATCAGCTGGGCCATCAGAAACGGAAGAACAGCTGGAGCTGGGTCTGCCAGGCCCCCTGGCTGTCGATCGATCCCTGCAGGTTGAGCAGTTCCGAGGCCTTGTAGTTGAGGTTCAGCTGGGGGGGCACGTCGGAGCGGTTCGGAGCCGCAAGCACCGATGCATTGAAGCGCTCGCTGATGTCGAGGCCGATCTCCGCGCCGAGCACCAGCTGGGGGGGGACCCGGCCCGAGCGGCGCTCCGCCGTGCTGTTGACGATCTGGTTCACGTAGGTGGGATAGAGGGCAAAACTGAGGCGTTGCCCAAAGGCGTCGCCGAGGGTGCCAAGCAGGGGGGAGAGCAGGGTCTGGCCTAAGGCCGTGGCCAGCACCGTGCCGCCGGCGGAGCCCGCCAGACCGGCCAGGGTGTTGCCGCCGATCAGGGCCAAAAGGCGATCTTCCGAAAGGGGTGGGGAACTGCGCAACACGAGATTGTCAGCGAGGCGATCGGCCGGACCACTCACACTGAGATACACCCGCACCAGGTTGAGCTGGTCGAGGGAATTGGTGGCACCGGTCGCCTGGTAATCCTGCAGGGACAAACTGCCGGCGGGGCCAAGGCCGCTGGTGAGCGGCAGGTTGTCGGACACCCGGGTGCGCAGGGCGATGTCGAGGTAGGGGATAAGCCCCATGGAGGGGGTGAACACCGCCACGTTGGGGGCATCGGGATCGAGGTTGAAGGTGGTGGTGAACAGGTTGAGGCGACCCCGCAGCAGCCGCACCACCCCCTGCAGCCGCAAGCTCGGATCGAGCCGGCCGTTCAGCCGCAACAGCCCAGTCGTGCCAAAGCTGGCGAGGTTCGGCACCCCCACGTTCAGATCCGGGCCCAGGCTGAGCCGGAGATCGTCAAAGCCCACGGCCTGGACGTTGGGAACGGCGGCGCGCAGGGCCTCACTGGCGTTGCTCTCCACATCCGGGCCGAGCAACACCAGGGGTTCCTGGTAATTCCAACGGGCATCGAGCAGGTCTGCTGGCGAGGCCGCACTCACCGTGGGCCGGGACTCACTGGCCAGGCGGGCCGGCTGCACGTTCACGCTGCCCCGGCTGATCGCCAGCGCACCGCCGATGTCAACGGCCGGCAAACTCCCGCCGATGCGCAGTTCGCCATCGGCCACGGCCTTGATGCGGGGCAGGGCAAAGGGCACCGTCTTGAGCACCAGGGCGAGGCTGGATGGCTGACCTTCGGCGCTGCGTCCCGGGCGCAACAGGCCGAGGCTGCCCTGGCCGCTCACCGATCCCTTGTCGCCCACCTTGGCGTTGAACTCCTGGAGCACCAGCTGTTCAAAGTCGAACAGCACGGTGGCCTCGACGGCGTGAACCCGCTGACCGATGAACTGGAGCTCGCCGCCGCGGAGCCGCAGGAAACCATTGGCAATCGGGTTGACCACGCTGCCGCGCACCAACAGCTGCAGGTCACCACTGCCCTCGGTCCACTCCAGGGCGGGCTGGGCCAGGCCGGCCAGGAAACGCAGGCCGTCGTCCCGACTGGCCAGGCGCAGCTCCACACCCTCCTGGGCGGGATTGAGGGGCACCACCCCGGCCAGATCGACGCTGCTGGAGGCGCCCGCCGCGCGCAGGGAGAGGTCGAGCAGCAGACGTCCGTTCTGCAGCTGGATCAGGCCCCGGTCAAGGGCAAGGGCGGTCTGCCGCAGGCTGGCCTGATCCAACGCGAGGTTGAGGCTGAGTTCCGGCTCGGGGCCGCCGAGGCTGTAGCGACCGCGGCTCGAGAGGGTGCCCGAGAGCCCTGCGGGCACGGGGGTGAGCAGGGCCAGCAGCTCCAGCGGCAGGTCGGCCAGGCTGAACTCACCGGCCCCCTGGCGCAGGGGACCCTGGAACCGGGCCACCAACGGCACCTTGGTGAGGGCCCTGTCCAGATCCTGCTCCGGCAACCAGAGCTGGGCGCGCGCCTCCAGATCGGCGCGGGCTGAAAGCAGGGAAGGCCCCGCCAGGCTGAGGTCGAGGTCCACGCTGCCAGCAAGCTGCTGCAGACGCTCCTGGGGAGTGAGCCGGCTGTCGCGCTCCGCCCGGGCAAGCCCGACGCGCTGGCGGGCCAGGTCGAGCGCCCGCAGCTGGTCCTGCACGGTGCCCCCGAAGGTGTCGATCAGCAGGCTGCCGATGTCGCTGGCCCGTCCCCCGATCGGCTCGCCCCCACCGCGCCACTGGGGCCAGGCCCGCGCCAGTTGCTGCAGGAACCGGGTCGACAACTGCCGGCCCTCGAGACGGGAGCGAAAAGCCCCGTTCCAGAGGCCGCTCCAATCCACCGCCAGCTCCCCGCCCCCCAGGGGGGACAG
>NZ_JAGQBE010000017.1 GCF_024345475.1 Cyanobium sp. T1B-Tous | reverse complement strand
GCACCGGCAGGCCACGCCGTGGCAACCCGCTGGCCTGGGCAGCCGCCTGAGCTGGGGTCCGCCCGTGGCCGCCGGCAGCAGCACAGTGAGCTGCCGCCAGCTGGGCGGCATCGTCGAGCACAACCCCGGTGATTTCACCGTCACCGTGCAGGCCGGCACACCACTGGTGGAGTTGCAGGCGGAGCTGGCCCACCACCGGCAGTGGTTGGCCCTCGACTGGCCCTGGGGCAGCGGCCCCAGCGGAGAAGCCAGCGGCAGCCTGGGCGGTCTGGTGGCCCGGGGCCTGGCCGGCGGCCTGCGCCAGCGCTATTTGGGCGTGCGAGACCAGCTGATCGGCATCGAGCTGATCCGGGCCGACGGCGTCCGCGCCCGGGCCGGCGGCAAGGTGGTGAAAAATGTGGCCGGCTATGACCTGATGCGCCTGTTCACGGGCAGCTGGGGCTCCCTCGGCCTGATCACCAGCGTCACCCTGCGCACCCTGCCGGTGCCCCCCCAACGGCGGGGCCTCTGGCTCAGCGGCTCGCTGGAGGGCCTGGGTCAACTGGCCAGTTGGCTGTTGGGTTCGAGCCTCAGTCCGGAGCGGGTCGACTGGTGGCACGGCGGCGACGACGACCCCAGTTCCGGGCTGCTGATCAGCCTGGCCAGCATCAACGCCCGCACCCTCGACGAGCAGATCGCCTGCATCGCCGCCCAGGCCTCCCCCTTCGGCATCTCAGCCCAGCCCCTGGAGCCGGCCGAGCTCAACGCCCGGGTGGCCCGCGGCCGGGGCCCGGGCCCGGAAGCGAGCGACTGGCTGCTGCGCCTGGCGGTGCGCCCCCACCAGGCCCCCGCCCTGCTGGCGGAACCCGCCCTGGCCGGCCTGCCGGTGAGCCTGAGCGCCGGCAGCGGGCTGGGCACCACCTGGGCCTCCACAGCCGAGCTGCCCCCGTACCGGGTGGAAGCCTTACGGCGCACCTGCCAGCAGGGGGGCGGCTATCTCACCGTGCTGCGCCAACCCCCTGGCAGCCAACTGCCCGCCTGGCTGGATGCGCCATCCAGGCCCATGATCGAAGCCATCAAGCGGCAGTTCGATCCGGGCCAGCAGCTGGCACGAGGTCGGCTGCCGGGCGTGCAACCGCGGCCGCACTGAGGCCGTCAATCCACTCCAGCAGGGCCGCGTTCACCTGATCGGGCACCTCATCGTGGGGGCAGTGGCCCGCCTCCAGCACCACCTCGGTGGTGGCGGCAGGGGCATGGCGCTGGAAGGCGGCCCGCCGGCCAGCTGCATTGATCCAGGGATCGCGGATGCCCCAGAGCAGCAACAGCGGGCAAGTCAACTGGGCAAACAGCGCATCGAGGGGCTGGCCGCGAGGAATATCGAAAACGGTCCGAAACACGCCAAACGCCCCGGGATCCAGGGACGGCCGCCGAATCGCCTCCACCAGGGCGTCGTCGACGTTGGTCTTGTCGATGTACACCTGATTGAGGGTGCGGCGGATCGTGGCGGGACGGCGCAGATTTTCGAACAGCAACCGCTGCAGCACCGGACTCTTCAGCAGGGCGCCACCAATCGTCTGACGGGTGATCGCCCCCCAGCCCTTGGGGGGGGCCTGCTCATCGCTGAACGGGCCTGCCGCATTCAGCAGCACCACCCCGGCCGCGAGGTCGCCCAGGGCCACCCCGGCCGCCAGGGCCGAAAAGCCGCCGAGGGAATTGCCCGCCAGCACCGTGGGGCGGCCGATCCGCTCGCTCACGTAGGCGGCCAGCTGGTCGCGCCAGAGGGCGCCGCCGTAGGCCAGCTCGGCGGGCTTGGCACTGCGGCCAAAGCCCAGCAGATCGATGGCGTGCACCTCATGGCGCTGGGCCAGCACCGGGATGTTGTGGCGCCAATGGTCGGTGGAGGCGCCAAAACCATGCACCAGCAGGATGGCCGGCCCTTCGGGCTGGGCCGGTGCCGCCGTCACGGCATGAACGGCATGGCCGGCGTAGCTCCAGGGCTGGGGATCAGGCAGGGAAGCCACCACGCGCATTGCCAGGGTGGTCGATGCTAGGGAGATCCGCGGCGCCCCATTGCCCCTCACCAGCCCCGACTGGAGCCCTTTCCTGCCGGGGGTCGCCCTGTGGGCCCTGGCGCTCTACCTGCCCCTGAGCGGACCGCTCGGGCGGCTGGAGGAGGCCCTGGCAACGGGCCCCCTGCCAGGAGCGGCCCAACAGCTGGTGCTGGTGCTCAGCAGCCTGCTGCTGGCCCTGGCCATTGGCGTACTGGCCGACCTGGCCCTGAGCTGGGCCCTTGGCCCCGACTGGGCCAGCAGCCTCGGCCTGATCGCCGCCGGCTGGGGCCTGTTCACAGCCCTCGCCAGTCGAGCCAGGGAAGACGGGGAATGATCGCCGGCGTCCGCAGGCGATAGGCGGCGTAGTCGGGGTGCAGGGCCGCCAGGGCCCGCTCCTCGCGGCGCGCCTTGCCCCCCAACACGGCACAGAGCGCCAGCAACAGGGCGAGATGCAACAGGCTGCCCAGGGCCAGGGTCACCCCCAGGGAACACAGCAGCACGGCCTGATAGAGGGGATGGCGGCAGCGGCCGTAGGCGCCGCTGACCACCAGCGGGGCACCGGGAATGGGATCGGGCAGGGGCGTGAGGCTGGAGCCCAGCCCCCAGAACGCCTGGGCCGCCAAACCCAGCCCCACGAGAAACAGCACGGCACCGCCGAGGGCCAGCGGCAGGGGCCAGGCGTAGCCCCAGGCCCCGGGAGCCGGCCAGGGGGGCAGCAGGTGGGCGGCGATCAGGGCCAACTGGGCCATCAGCCACCACTCCCCATGGCGGTTGTCGAACCAGCCGCCCCAGCTCAGGCCCCAGCGCCTCGGGATGTTGGCCAAGGCCGTACGGGAAAACTCAGGTTGGAATTTCGGCGAGCGGGTCAAGGTCGGGCCCTCCAGTACTGCCACCCAGCACCAGTCTGAGCAGGATCGGGGCCAGGAAGGTGGTGCCGATCACCATCAGCAGGATGGCGGCCTCCAGGGGTTTGGTGAGCAGGCCCGCCTGGGTGCCCAGCCCCAGGAAAATCAGGCCCACCTCACCACGGGGCATCATCCCCAGACCCACCACCAGGCGGTTGGTCTTTTGCTTGCTGACATAGCTCCAGCCGGCGGCCACCTTGCCGGCAATGGCCACGATGAGCAGGAACGCGGCCACGATCAGTCCTTCCCTGTTCTCCGGGTTGAAGGGATTGAGCACCGACAGGTCCATGCCGGTGCCGATCAGCACGAAGAAAATCGTGGCAAACAGGGCCACCAAGGGCTTGACCGTGTCCTGAATCGCGTGGGTGTGCTTGGAGGCACTGAGGATCAGACCCGCCGCAAAGGCCCCCAGGGCCGCCTCCAGGCCGATGGCCTGGGCCACGAAACAGCACAGGGACAGCACCACGAAGGCGGCCACCACCACCTCTCCGGGGGCCTTGAGCTGATCCAGCACCCAGTCGAAGGCGGGCGCGGCCGTGCGGCTCAGGAACAGGGCCGCTGCCACGAACACCCCGGCAGCAGCCACCAGCTTGAGGATCGGCCCCGCACTGAAGCCCTCGCCGCCGGCCAGGCTCACCACCACGGCCAGGATCACGATGCCCAGGATGTCGTCGAGCACGGCGGCGCCAATCACCGTCTGGCCTTCGCGGGTGCGCAGAAACTTCAGCTCGCCGAACACGCTGGCCGTGATGCCGATGCTCGTGGCCGTCATCGCCGCCCCGGCGAAAATCGCCGGGATCAGCGGCACGTGGAAGAGGTAATAGAGCCCAGCGGTACCCAAGGCGAAGGGGAGCACCACGCCGGTGACGGCCACGGTGGTGGCCTGGGCACCCACCGCCACCAGCTCATCGAGCTCGCTTTCGAGGCCGGTGAGAAACAACAGGGCAAACAGGCCGATCTGGGACACGGCCTGCAGATTCGGGAAGGTTTCGGCGTAGATCTCCTGCACCGCCTGCGGGGAGAGATCGGCCAGGGAACTGAGCAGACCCAAGCCCCAGCCACTCATCTGGGCCTGGGTTTCCGGCGGCACGATCAGATGCAGGCCGGACACGCCGATCAGCACCCCAGCCACCAGCTCCCCCAGGATGGTGGGCAGCTGGACCCGGACCATCAGCTCAGCCAGGATCCGGGCCGCGACAAAGATCACCAGGAATTCCCCCACCGAGATGAGGGTTTCGGCGACCTCCACCTGATGGCTGCCGATTTCAAGCAGAAGCGCTGGCAGGACCATGGCGGCAGGGGGCGCAGCAGGGCAGTCGGGGGCTGACCCTAAAGGGGCGCCCGCGACGTGTTCGGATCCTGATCTCTATGCGGGCAGCTGGGTTGGGTGTGGCAGCCGTCGCTACGGTCTGAATCCTGGATTCATGGCAAGGGATGGCGGCAGGGCTGGAGCAGCTGGACGCCTGGTGGCGGGCCGCCAACTACCTCGCCGTGGGGATGATCTATCTGCAGGACAACCCCCTGCTGGCGGAACCGCTGCAGCCGGAGCACATCAAGAACCGACTGCTCGGCCACTGGGGCTCCAGCCCGGGCCAGGCCTTCATCTGGGCCCATGCCAACCGGATGATTCGGGCCCATGACCTGAACATGATCTACCTCTCGGGGCCGGGGCACGGCGCTCCGGGGGTGCTGGCCCCCACCTACCTGGACGGCTCCTACAGCGAGGTGTATCCCGATAAATCCCAGGATGCCGCGGGGATGGGGCGCTTCCTGCGGCAGTTTTCGTTTCCGGGGCACATCGGCAGCCACTGCACTCCGGAAACCCCCGGCTCGATCCATGAAGGCGGTGAACTGGGCTACGTGCTGTCCCACGCCTGCGGGGCGGTGTTCGACAACCCCTCCCTGATTGCCCTGGCCTGCGTCGGTGACGGCGAGGCCGAAACCGGTCCGCTGGCCACCAGCTGGCACATCAACAAATTCCTCAACCCGATCGGCGACGGGGCGGTGCTGCCGGTGCTGCACCTGAACGGCTACAAGATCGCCAACCCCACCCTGCTGGCCCGCATCCCCAAAGCCGAACTGGCCAGCCTGTTGCGCGGCTACGGCTGGGAACCCCTGTTCGTGGAGGGCAGCGAGCCGATGGCGATGCATGCCGCCATGGCGGAGGCCATGGACCAGGCCATCGGCCGCATTCAGGCCATCCAGACGGAAGCGCGCCACAGTGCCGACCCCACCAGCGTGAGCCGGCCGGCCTGGCCGATGATCGTGCTGCGCTCTCCGAAGGGCTGGACCGGCCCCACCGCGCTGAACGGCAAAAAACTCGAGGGCTTCTGGCGCAGCCACCAGGTGCCCCTGCCCGATCCCCGCCACGACCCGGCCCAACGGCAACAGCTGGAGGCCTGGCTGAAGAGCTATCGCCCCTGGGAGCTGTTCGACGCCAACGGCACCCTGGTGCCTGAACTGCAGGCCCTCTCCCCCCAGGGCCCGCGGCGAATGGGCTCCAACCCCCACGCCAACGGCGGCCTGCTGCGGCGCAAGCTGCATCTGCCCCCCTGCAGCGCCTACGCCGTGGCGGTGCCGTCCCCGGGCCAGGTGGAGTTCGAGAACACGGCGGCCCTGGGGGAACTGCTGCGCGATGCCATCGAGCACAACCCCGATTCGGTGCGCGTGTTCGGCCCGGATGAAACCGCCTCCAACCGGTTGCAGGCCATCTACGCCCGCAGCAAGAAGGTGTGGATGGAGGAGTTCCTTCCCGAAGACCTGGACGGCGGCGAACTGGCCCGCAAGGGCCGGGTGGTGGAGATGCTCAGCGAACACACCCTGGTGGGAATGATGGAGGGCTACCTGCTCACCGGCCGCCACGGCTTCTTCCACACCTACGAGGCCTTTGCCCATGTGATCGCCTCGATGTTCAACCAGCACGCCAAGTGGCTGGAGAGCTGCATCCACCACGCCCCCTGGCGCGCCCCCATCTCCCCCTGGAACTGCCTGATCAGCTCCACCGTGTGGCGGCAGGACCACAACGGCTTCACCCACCAGGACCCCGGCTTCATCGACCTGGCCGGCAACAAGAGCGGCGAGGTGGTGCGGGTGTACCTGCCCGCCGATGCCAACTGCCTGCTGGCGGTGGCCGAACAGGCCCTGATCGAGCCGAACGTCTGCAACATCATCGTCAGCGACAAGCAGAAGCACCTCCAATACCTGACCCTGGAGGAGGCCCGCGCCCATGTGGCCAAGGGCATCGGCCTGTGGAGCTGGGCGTCCAACGACCACAGCGGCACCGAAGCCGACGAACCGGACGTGGTGATGGCCTGCGCCGGCGACATCCCCACCAAGGAGGTGCTGGCGGCCGTTGAGATCCTGCGCCGCGAGATCCCCAAGCTCAAGATCCGGGTGCTGAATGTGGTGAAGCTGTTCGCCCTCACCCAGCCCAGTGAGCACCCCCACGGCTTGAGCGACCGCGACTTCGATTCCCTGTTCACCACCGACCGGCCAGTGATCTTCAACTTCCACGGTTACCCGTGGCTGATCCACCGCCTCACCTACCGCCGCACCAACCACGCCAACTTCCATGTGCGCGGCTACAAGGAGAAAGGGAACATCAACACGCCGCTGGAGCTGGCGATGAACAACCAGATCGACCGCTTCAACCTGGTGATCGATGTGATCGACCGGGTTCCGGGGTTGGGATCCCGGGCAGCCCATGTGAAGGAGCGGATGAAGGAAGCGATCCTCACCAACCGCGCCCATGCCCATGAACACGGCATGGATGCCCCCGAAGTGACCAACTGGCGCTGGAATCCGGGCCTTGCCGAGGCCGATGACCGAGGATTGGCAGCATGAGCGACCCGCAACCCAGCAACCTGCGCCTGCCCACCCCGGGCTGCTACGCGGACCCCGACCGCAGTGGACTGACGGCCGACGACGTGTTCGACGGCATGACCGAGCACCTCTTCTACACGCTCGGCAAGCTCGCCCCCACGGCCAGCCGCCACGACCTCTACATGGCGCTCAGCTACGCCGTGCGCGACCGGCTGATGACCCGCTACCTGGCCGGCATCGAAGCCCTGCGGGCCACCCCCACCCGGGCGGTGGCCTACCTCTCGGCCGAATTCCTGATCGGCCCCCAGCTGGGCAACAACCTGCTGATGCTCGGCATCCAGCAGGAGGCCGCTGAGGCCCTACGGCGCTTCGGCATCAACGACATCAACGAGATCCTCGACGTCGAAGAGGAGCCCGGCCTGGGCAATGGCGGCCTGGGGCGGCTGGCCGCCTGTTTCCTCGAATCCCTGGCCTCCCTGGAGATCCCCGCCACCGGCTATGGGATCCGCTACGAATTCGGCATCTTCGACCAGCTGATCCGCGACGGCTGGCAGGTGGAAATCACCGACAAGTGGCTCAAGAGCGGTTGGCCGTGGGAGCTGCCCCACCCGGACCAGGCCTGCTTCGTGGGTTTCGGCGGACGCACCGAGAGCTACCGCGACGAGCACGGCACCTACCGGGTGCGCTGGATCCCCGAAGAGCACGCCATCGGCATCCCCCACGACGTGCCGGTTCTGGGCTATCGGGTGAACACCTGCGACCGGCTTCGCCTGTGGCGGGCCGACGCCACCGAGTCCTTCGACTTCTACGCCTTCAACATCGGCGACTACTACGGAGCCGTGGAGGAGAAGGTGGGTTCGGAAACCCTCTCCAAGGTGCTCTACCCGAACGACGGCACCGATGAGGGCCGTCGCCTGCGCCTCAAGCAGCAGCACTTCTTCGTGAGCTGCTCCCTGCAGGACATGATCCGCAACCTCGATGCGCGCGGCATTCCGATCACCGAGTTTCCCGATCACTGGGCCGTCCAACTCAACGACACCCACCCGGCCATCGCCGTCGCCGAGCTGATGCGGTTGCTGCTCGATGACAAACACCTCGAGTGGGACGCGGCTTGGAGCATCACCAGCCGCTCCTTGGCCTACACCAACCACACCCTGCTGCCGGAGGCGCTGGAGAAGTGGGGTCTGGGGCTGTTCGGCTCCCTCCTGCCCCGGCATCTGGAGCTGATTTACGAGATCAACCGCCGTTTCCTGCAGCAGGTGCGTCTCAAGTACCCAGGCAACGAACAGATCCTGCGCAAGGTCTCGATCATCGACGAGGACGGCGGCAAGGCGGTGCGCATGGCCAACCTGGCCACCGTGGCGTCCCACCACGTCAATGGCGTGGCCGCCCTGCACAGCGAACTGGTCAAAACCGAGCTCTTCCCAGAATTCGCGGCTCTATGGCCCGAGAAGTTCACCAACGTCACCAACGGCGTCACCCCCCGGCGCTGGGTTGGCCTGGCCAATCCCAAGCTGTCTGCGCTGCTGAATGAATCGATCGGGGAAGGTTGGATCAACCGGCTCGATGAGCTGCGCAAACTCGAGCAGTTTGTGGATGACAGCAGCTTCCTGGAGCGCTGGCAGGCCACAAAACTGACGGTGAAAGGGCAACTGAGCCATTACATCCACCGCCATACCGGTGTCCTGGTCGATCCGGCCTCCCTGTTCGACGTGCAGGTGAAGCGGATCCACGAATACAAGCGCCAGCACCTCAATGCGCTCCAGGTGGTGGCCCAGTACCTGCGCATCAAGAACGGCCAGGCCGACGGCATGGCTCCCCGCACGGTGATCTTCGGCGGCAAGGCAGCGCCCGGCTACTACATGGCCAAACTGATCATCCGTTTCATCAACGGCATCGCCGAAACGATCAACGCCGACCCCGACATGGACGGGCGGCTACGGGTGATCTTCCTGGCCGACTACAACGTGAAGCTGGGCGAGCGGGTCTATCCCGCCTCCGACCTCTCCGAGCAGATCTCCACCGCCGGCAAGGAGGCCTCGGGCACCGGCAACATGAAATTCGCCATGAACGGGGCCCTCACCATCGGCACCCTCGATGGCGCCAATGTGGAGATCCGCGAGCAGGTGGGCGCCGAGAATTTCTTCCTGTTCGGCAAGACCGCAGAAGAAATCTCCAGCCTGCACAACGCGGGCTATCGCCCCTGGGAGCTGATCGGCGCCATGCCGGAGCTGGCCGAAATCCTGCGGCTGGTGGAGCAAGGCCATTTCAGCAACGGCGACGGCGACCTGTTCCGCCCCCTGCTGCAGAACCTCACGGGCCGCGATCCCTTCTTCGTGCTGGCCGATTTCAACGACTATCTGCGGGCCCAAGCCGAGGTGGACCGCACCTGGGCCGACCGGGGCCGCTGGAACCGGATGTCCCTGCTCAATTCAGCCCGCAGCGGCTTCTTCTCCTCCGATCGGTCCATCCGGGAATACGCCGAGCGCATCTGGAAGGCCGAGAGCTTCCCGGTGACCATCACCTGCGAGCTGGACTGACCAGGGAGATGGTCTAACCGGGCAGGTCCGGGGTCTGGTGGAGCAGACGGTTGAGTCGCAGGCGATCGGCGTTGAGGGGATCGGGGGCCAGTTCACCCGCCACCTCACGGAACTTCTGCTCTACCTCTTCCGGCACCCGCACATCGAAGATGCGCTCCATCAGGGCCTCGATCGAGAACAGATGGGCGTTGATGTTTTCCAGATCGGCCATGGCCTGCTGCACGGCATCGGGCTCAGCGGCCTGATCACTGGACTGATTGGCCCCAGCCCCAGCCGCCGAGACCGCAGGAGCCGGATTGGCGGAGTTGGCCGCCGACTCAGCCGCCTCCTGTTGCTTCTGGAGCTCTTCCATCACCCTGCCCGCCAGGGTGCGGAAGGATTGCAGCGCAGCCCAATTGAGCTCCTGCTGCTGGCGCAGGGTGGGATTTTCGCGGATCAGCCGGTCGTGTTCCCGATAGAACCGCTGGCAATCAGGGCATTGGCAGGGCTCTTCGGGCACCGCATTCCCTTGGGTTGTCAAATCCCATCATGGCACTCATGCCGCCAGGGGGCCCTGGTCGCGCTGGTCTTCGCTGAAATCGTCGGCGTCGCCACTGGCCGCCGGCAGCGGAATCTCGATCGACGTGACCACGTTGATCACATCGCGCAGCCGCATCGAATCGGCAAACCAGCCCATGGCCTGTTCCGTGTCCCCGCGGCGCTCCGCATCGGTGGCCTGCTCCTCATGGGCCTCGGCCAGCAGGGCCAGCCAGCACAGGCAGCGGGCCTGCACCACCGAGAGATCCAGCTCATCGGGTTGGCTGTCGGCGATGCGCTCGCTCTCCTGCTGCACCAGCAGACGCAGACGCAGATCATGAAGCTGGGTCATCGCGGTCAGACGACTGGGACCACGCTAGCCCCGGTGGCCCGAATGGGAAGACCACTACCGGTAGCGCTCGCTACGCCCCAGGCCCCTGGTGCGCCCCGACACCACCACGGGGAAGAACGGGGCTGGCGGGACTCGAACCCACGACCTACGGTTTAGGAAACCGTCGCTCTATCCGGCTGAGCTACAGCCCCCTGGCGGTTCATTATGGAACCCGAAAGCAGGCGAGGTGATCGCGATCAGGGTCGAAGTCCATCTGGGAGTCGCTCTTCGGAACGGTTCTCGAGACCAGCTTCGGCGCCTGGTTGAGGAAAGTCCGGGCTCCCCAATGGCCAGGCCTGCTGGGTAACGCCCAGTGCGGGCGACCGTGAGGACAGTGCCACAGAAACACACCGCCGATGGCCCCGCTTCCGCTTCGGTGGAGGAGAGCACAGGTAAGGGTGCAAGGGTGCGGTAAGAGCGCACCAGCAGCATCGAGAGGTGCTGGCTCGGTAAACCCCGGCTGGGAGCAAGGCCCAGGGACAACGGTTGGCCATGACACCCGTCCCGCTTCAAGTGCGCCGCTCGAGGCCGCCGGTAACGGCGGTCCCAGACAGATGATCACCCCCCGCCGGCTCGCTGGTGGGAGAACAGAACCCGGCTTACGTCCTGCTTTCACCCTTTTCTCCAGCCCGCCATGCGGCCCGAACGCCACCAGCAGTTGGTTGCCTTCCTGCGGTCCCTGGACCTGGAGCCCGGCAACCGCGATCTCGCCCCGATCGAGGAGGCCCTCACCCACACGTCCGCCGGGCGCCCGATCAACCACGAGCGGCTGGAGTTTCTGGGCGATGCCGTGCTGCGCCTGGCGGCGGCCGAATTCCTGCAGCAGTACCACCCCGACCTCAGCGTGGGGCGCTGCTCGGCCCTGCGGGCCCAGCTGGTGAGCGACCGCTGGTTGGCGGAGCTGGGAGAGCGCTGCGGCATCGAAGCCCTGCTGCACCTGGGTCCGATGGCCAGCGGCGACCGCGCCGGCCGGGCCACCGTGCGGGCCGAATGCTGTGAGGCCCTGCTGGGCGGTCTCTATGAGGCCTGGGGCGCGGGCGAAGGAGGCCTGGCGCCGGTACACCGCTGGCTTACCCCCCACTGGCAGCGCAGCAGCGTCGAGCTGCTGGCCGATCCCGACCGCCACAACTGGAAGTCGGCCCTGCAGGAATGGAGCCAGGGTGAAGGCCTGGGATTGCCCAGCTACCGCTGCCAGGAGTGCAGCCGGGTGCATGCCGACCCGCGCCGCTTCCGCTGCACGGTGGAGCTCAGCGGCCACGCCAGCCACATCGGCTGGGGACCCTCCCGGCGCAGTGCGGAACAGGAAGCCGCCAGGGCAGCCCTGGCTGCCGTCAGACCTGCTCCAGGGTCCTGAGCGGCATGGTCACCAACTTGTCCCAGTTGCCGCCTTCGAACAACACTGCGGCCTGCTGGCCGCTGATCCGCTGCACGAAGCCGCGGTAGCCGTTGTAAATGGAGCGGCCGTCTCGCACCACCACGGTGGAGCCCGGCAGGATCGGCAGGTCGGCCATGGTTGAGGCGAGGCGTGGCGCCATTATCGGGGGGCGAGGGAGTGCGCCGCCCATGGCTGATCCAACACCGATCGAGGGCCCGCCGGATGACCTGCTGGTGGTGGGCAAGGTGGTGGCGGCCCAGGGCCTGAAAGGGGAACTGCGGATCCTGCCCCTGAGCGATTTCCCGGAGCGCTTCACCCGGGCCGGCCACCGCTGGCTGCAGCGGCGCGACGAGACGCCGCGGGTGGTGGAGCTGCGGGGTGGCAGGCAACTGCCCGGCAAGGAGCTGTTTGTGGTGCGGCTGGCCGCCGTCGACAGCCGCGAGGCGGCCGAAGCCCTGGTGGGCGAGCAGCTGCTGGTGCGCGCCAGCGACCGCCCCAAACTCGCCCGGGGGGAATTTCATCTGCTGGATCTGGTGGGGACGGAAGTGCGGCTGCTGGAGACGCAGGAGCCGATCGGGCGGGTCTGCGATCTGATGCATGCCGGCAACGACCTGCTGGAGGTGGAACAGGACACGCCGAACGGCCCGCGCCGGATCCTGATCCCCTTTGTGAACGCCATCGTGCCGGAAGTGCACCTGGCCGAAGGTTGGATCGGCATCACCCCCCCGCCCGGACTGCTGGAACTGGGGATGGGCCCGGAGACAAGCCGAGCGGAGCCAACCCGAACGTTGCTCGACGAACCTTTGTCGACGCATTGACCTGAACGCGCTGGCCTGGTCCCACCCCTCGTGGTCCAACCCTCCTTGATTCCGTACAGCCCGTACAGAGTCATGGAGGGTTGGCACATCGCCTGAGCTACCAGCGTTGGACACAAAACAAGCAGCAGCCTGAGCGGAGGCAAACCGGGCACTCAACTGCTGGAATGGCGTGAGGCCTCACTTTCACCCCGCGCGATGACAAGTCTTGTACCGGTGATCCTGTGCGGCGGCACCGGCACCCGGCTGTGGCCGCTGTCGCGGGCGAGTTACCCCAAGCAGTACTGGGCCCTGGCCGGCCGGGGCGAAGACACCCTGCTGCAACAGACCCAGCAGCGCCTGGAAGGCTTGCCGGGCCTGGCCCCACCCCTTTTGATCTGCAACGAAGACCACCGCTTCATCGTGGCGGAGCAGATGCGCCAGATCGGCGTGGAGCCGGCCGCCATCCTGCTGGAGCCGATCGGCCGCAACACCGCCCCGGCGGTGGCGGTGGCGGCCCTGCAGGCCACCGCCCAGGGCAACGATCCGCTGCTGCTGGTGCTGGCGGCCGACCATGTGATCCGGGATGCGGCGGCCTTCCGCGCCACCGTCATCGCTGGAGCAGCGGCGGCCGAGGCCGGCCAGCTGGTGACCTTCGGGATCGTGCCCACGGCCCCGGAGACGGGCTACGGCTACATCGAGGCGGCCCAGGCATTGGCAGCGGCCAGCGCCCCGGTGCCGATCGCCCGGTTTGTGGAAAAGCCCGATCGGGCCACCGCCGAAGCCTTCCTGGCCACCGGCCGCTTCACCTGGAACAGCGGCATGTTCCTGTTCAAGGCCAGCGCCATCCTGGCGGAGCTGGAGCGGTTGGCCCCAGAGGTGGTGAGCGCCTGCCGGGCCGCCCTGGAACAGGACAGCGCCGATCTGGATTTCCTGCGGCTGGAGCGGGAAGCCTTTGCCGGCTGCCCGAACGTGGCCCTCGACGTGGCCGTGATGGAGCGCACCGACCGCGGCGCCGTGCTGCCCCTGGAGGCGGGCTGGAGCGATGTGGGCAGCTGGAGCGCCCTGTGGGAAACGGCCGATCAGGACGCCCAGGGCAACGTGCTGCGGGGCCGGGTGATCCATGAGGACGCTCGCAACTGCTATCTGCGCAGCGAACACCGCCTGGTGGTGGGTCTGGGCGTGGAGGATCTGGTGGTGGTGGAAACGGACGACGTGGTGCTGGTGGCCCACCGCGACCGGGCCCAGGACGTGAAGCGCATCGTCGGGCTGCTGGAGGAGGAGGGCGCACCCGAAAGCAAGGCCCACCGCAAGATCTACCGCCCCTGGGGCTCCTACGACGGCGTCACCGAGGGGGAGCGCTGGCAGGTCAAGCGGATCGTGGTCAACCCCGGCGCCAGCCTGTCGCTGCAGATGCACCACCACCGCGCCGAGCACTGGATCGTGGTGCAGGGCACCGCGGTGGTGGACAAGGACGGGCACCAGGAGCTGGTGGGCGAAAACCAGAGCACCTACATCCCCCTGGGCTGCCGCCACCGCCTCTCCAACCCCGGCAAAATCCCGGTGGAACTGATCGAAGTGCAGAGCGGGCCCTACCTGGGCGAAGACGACATCGTGCGCTTCGAAGACCGCTATGGCCGCAGCGACAGCGTCGCCGCTACTCGACCGTGACGCTCTTGGCCAGATTGCGGGGCTGATCCACATCCAAGCCCCGGTGGGCAGCAATGTGATAGCTCAGCAGCTGCATCGGGATCACCGTCAGCAGCGGGCTGAGGAGCTCGTCCACCACCGGCACGGGAAGGAGGGTGTCAAACAGCTCGGCATCTGGGCAGTCGGGGGCCACCCCGATCAACTGGGCGTCGCGCGCCTTGGCCTCCTGGGCGTTGCTGAGCACCTTGTCGAACACCGTGCCAGGCACCGCGATCGACACCACCGGCACCTTGGCGTCGAGCAGGGCGATCGGGCCGTGCTTCATCTCGCCGGCCGGGTAGCCCTCGGCGTGGATGTAGCTGATCTCCTTGAGCTTGAGGGCCCCCTCTAGGGCAATCGGGAAGTTGATGCCTCGGCCCAGGAAGATCACGTCCTGGGTGCCCTCGAAGTGGTGGGCCAGGGCGGCACAGCGCTGGTCGTGGTCGGCCACCAGGGCTTCGAGCTGCTGGGGCAGCAGGCGCAGCTGGGCCACCAGGGCCTTGAGCTCCTCACGGCTCCGGCCCGAGCTGCCGCCCCCCTGGCGCTGGCCCACCCGCCGCTCGGCAAAGGCCAGGGCCAGGGCGTAGAAGGCCAGCAGCTGGCCCAGGAACGTCTTGGTGGCCGCCACACCCACCTCGATGCCGGCACCGATGTCGAGGATGTGATCGACCATCCGCGCCAGGGAGCTCTCCGGGCGGTTGGTGATCCCGAGCAGCCGCGGCGCATAGGCCGGATCGGCCACCAGCTGGCGCCGCTCCTGCTCCATCGCCAGGGCCGCCAGGGTGTCCGCGGTTTCCCCCGACTGGGTGACCCCGATCGTGAGGGTGTGGGGCGACAGCGGCGGGGGCGCATAGCGGAACTCACTGGCGTAGAAGACGCTCGTGGAGATGCCCGCCAGCTGCTCGAGCAGATAGGCCCCCACCTGAGCGGCATGGCGGCTGGTGCCGCAGGCCAGGATCTGAATGCGCTCCACCCCCTCAAACACCTCCGCCGCCAGGGGCAGGGCCACCAGGGGGCTGGCCTGACCCGCCACGGCCTCGGGCAGGTGGCGGGCCACCCACAGGGCCGCCGTCTCGGGCTGCTCGTGGATCTCCTTGAGCATGAAGTGGCGGAAGCTGCGCTTGTCCGCCACGTGTTCGGTGCCGCTCAGCAGGCTGGGGCTGCGCTGCACCCGTTCCCCGCCGGCGTCATAGAGCTCGATGCCCAGGGGCGTGAGCAGGGCCACCTCGCCGTCTTCCATCGGCAGGATCGTGCGGGTGAAACCCGCCAGGGCCGGGGTGTCACTGGCACACAGAAACTCCCCCTCGCCCAAGCCGATCAACAGGGGCGCCGCCTTACGGGCCACCACCAGGGCTCCGGGCACCTCGGCCCACACCACCGCCAGGGCATAGGCCCCCTGGAGCAGGGGCAACACCTGCTGCACCGCCTCCAACAACAGGCCGCCGCTGGGCCTACGACCCTCCGCCGTGAACCGCGCCAGCTGCCGCGCCAGCAGATGGGGGATCACCTCCGTGTCCGTCTCGGAACGGAACACCACGCCTTCAGCCTGCAGCTCCTCTCGCAGCGTGCGGAAGTTCTCGATGATGCCGTTCTGCACCACCGCCACCTGACCGCTGCCATCGAGGTGGGGGTGGGCGTTGCGCTCCTCCGGCTTGCCGTGGGTGGCCCAGCGGGTGTGGCCGATGCCGCAGTGACCCGGGGCACCCTGGGCGTCAAACCGCGCCGTGAGGTTCACCAGCTTGCCCTCGGCCTTGAGGCAATGGAGCCGGCCCGGCCCCTGGCCGGCTTCGGCGTCCACCGTGGCGATGCCGGCGGAGTCGTAGCCCCGGTATTCGAGCTGGCGCAAGCCCTCCAGCAGCTGGGGAGCCGCCTCTCGGGATCCAATCAGGGCAACGATGCCGCACATAGGCCAGGGCCGGCGAAGGGCGCAAAAAAAGCCCGGCGAGGGGCCGGGCCTGAGCTTATTGGCAGTAAAGCCGAAGAATCGAACTCAGTAGGAGAGACCCATGGAGCGGCTGGTCTCGTCGCCCAAGTACACCCGGATGCTGAGGAAGTCGGTAGGGCAAGCGGTTTCGCAGCGCTTGCAGCCCACGCAGTCTTCGGTGCGAGGCGACGAGGCGATCTGACCGGCCTTGCAGCCGTCCCAGGGCACCATCTCGAGGACATCGAGGGGGCAGGCACGCACGCACTGGGTGCAGCCAATGCAGGTGTCGTAGATCTTGACGGCGTGGGACATGGTCCAGTGACGGACGGCGTGGAGCCCAACGTACCCAAAGCCCTCCGACCCGAACGGAGCCTCCCCGCAGCCCGTCACCCTTGTTCATACGCCGGGGGGTGTCCTGCGGGGTGACCCGTAGAGTGCGTCGACTCTCACAGCGGCCATGTCCCAGGAAGCGATCTTCGAGAAAGTGCGCTCGATCGTTGCCGAGCAGCTCAGCGTTGATGCCGGGGAAGTGAAGCCCGAATCCAACTTCCAGAACGATCTGGGCGCCGACTCCCTCGACACCGTCGAACTGGTGATGGCCCTGGAAGAGGCCTTCGACATCGAAATTCCGGACGAGGCCGCCGAAGGCATCACCACCGTGGGTGACGCCGTCAAGTTCATCCAGGACAAGCAGGCCTGAGCCACCCCATGGTGCAGGGTCTCCAGCGCGTCGTCGTCACCGGCCTCGGCGCGGTCACACCGATTGGCAATGACGTTTCCAGCTACTGGGAAGGTCTGAGTACGGCACGCAATGGCGTGGCGGGGATCACCCTGTTTGACGCCAGCCGCCACGCCTGTCGCTTTGCCGCCGAGGTCAAGGACTTCGACCCCTCAGGTTGGCTGGAGCCCAAGGAATCCAAGCGCTGGGACCGGTTCTGCCAGTTTGGTGTGGTGGCCGCCAAGCAGGCCGTGATCCATGCCGGCCTCACCATTGATGAGACCAACCAGCATCGGGTCGGCACCGCCATCGGCTCCGGCGTCGGCGGTCTGCTGATGATGGAAACCCAGGCCCACGTGCTGAAGGATCGGGGCCCCGATCGGGTCAGCCCGTTCTGCGTGCCGATGATGATCCCCAACATGGCCACCGGCCTGGCGGCGATCGCCCTCGGTGCCAAAGGGCCCAGCAGTGCCGTGGCTACGGCCTGCGCGGCCGGGTCCAATGCCATCGGTGATGCCTACCGCCTGATCCAGCTGGGCCTGGCTGACGTGATGGTGGCCGGCGGGGCTGAGTCAGCGATCACCCCCCTGGGGGTCGCCGGTTTTGCCAGTGCCAAGGCCCTGTCCTTCCGCAACGACGATCCCACCACCGCCAGCCGTCCCTTTGATGCGGAGCGCAACGGCTTCGTGATCGGCGAAGGCTCCGGGGTGCTGGTGCTCGAAAGCCTGGACCACGCCAAGGCCCGGGGAGCCCAGATCCTGGCTGAGGTGGTGGGCTACGGCATGACCTGCGACGCCCACCACATCACCTCCCCCTCGCCGGGGGGGATCGGTGGTGCCGAAGCCATGCGCCTGGCCCTCAGGGATGCCCAGCTCGAGCCCGAGGCCGTGGATTACGTCAACGCCCACGGCACCAGCACCCAGGCCAACGACAGCAACGAGACCTCCGCCATCAAGAGCGCGCTCGGTGAGCGGGCCTACCGGATTCCGGTGAGTTCCACCAAGTCGATGACCGGCCACCTCCTCGGAGGCAGCGGCGGCATCGAGGCCGTCGCTGCGGTCCTGGCGATGGAGCACAACCTCGTTCCGCCTACCATCAATTACCAAAATCCGGATCCCGCCTGTGATCTGGATGTGGTTCCCAACCAGGCCAGGGAACACACCCTCAACGTGGTGCTCTCCAACTCCTTCGGGTTTGGCGGTCACAACGTCTGCCTGGCGTTCCGCCGTATGGCGTGACCCTCCCACTCCCTAACCCGTACCTGCCATAGCCATGGTCGTCGCTCCCTCCACATCCGTCGAATCGCTCTGCGTCAACAGCATCCGCTTCCTGGCCATCGACGCGATCAACAAGTCGAACTCCGGCCACCCGGGGCTGCCCATGGGCTGCGCACCGATGGCGTTCGCGCTGTGGGACAGGGTGCTCCAGCACAACCCCAGGAACCCCAAGTGGTTCAACCGCGACCGCTTCGTGCTGTCTGCGGGCCACGGCTGCATGCTGCTGTATGCGCTGCTGCACCTCACGGGCTACGACTCGGTGACCCTGGACGACATCAAGGAGTTCCGCCAGTGGGGCAGCCGTACCCCAGGTCACCCCGAAACCTTTGAAACCCCAGGCGTTGAGGTCACCACCGGCCCCCTGGGTCAGGGCATCTCCAACGCCGTGGGTCTGGCCATCGCCGAAGCCCACCTGGCCGCCAAATTCAACAAGCCCGGCTGTGAGCTCGTCGATCACTACACCTACGTGATCATGGGCGACGGCTGCAACCAGGAGGGTGTGAGCGGTGAGGCCGCCTCCCTGGCCGGCCACTTGGGCCTGGGCAAGCTGATCGCCCTCTACGACGACAACCACATCACCATCGACGGCAACACCGCCGTGTCCTTCACCGAGGACGTGATGAAGCGCTATGAGGCCTACGGCTGGCATGTCCAGCACGTGGCGGATGGCAACACGGACGTGGAGGGCATTGCCCGGGCGATTGAGGCCGCCAAGGCCGTCACCGACAAGCCCAGCCTGATCAAGGTGACCACCACCATCGGCTATGGCTCCCCCAACAAGGCCAACACCGCCGGCGTCCACGGCGCGGCCCTCGGCGCCGATGAGGCCGAACTGACCCGCAAGGCCCTCGATTGGAGCTACGGCCCCTTCGAAGTCCCCCAGGACGCCTACGACCACTGGCGCCAGGCGATCAGCCGCGGTGAAGCTCTGGAATCGGCCTGGAACGCCACCCTGGCCACCTACCGCAGCCAGTACCCCGCCGAAGCCGCCGAATTCGAGCGCCAGCTCCGCGGTGAACTGCCCCAGGGCTGGGATGCCTCCCTGCCCAGCTTCAGCCCCGAAGACAAGGGCCTGGCCACCCGCCAGCACTCCTACAACGCCCTGAATGCCTTCGGCCCCAACCTGCCCGAGCTGATCGGCGGCTCCGCCGACCTCACCCACTCCAACCTCACCGACATCAAGGGAGAAGCCAGCTTCCAGAAGGGCGGGGAAGCCAACCGCTACCTGCACTTCGGGGTGCGCGAGCACGCCATGGCCGCGATCATGAACGGCATCGCGTACCACGGCAGCGGCCTGATCCCCTACGGCGGCACCTTCCTGGTGTTCGCCGGCTACATGATTGGTGCCATGCGTCTGTCGGCCCTGAGCGAGCTGGGCTGCATCTACGTGCTCACCCACGACTCGATCGGCCTGGGCGAAGACGGCCCCACCCACCAGCCGGTGGAAACCCTCGCCAACCTGCGCGCCATCCCCAACCTGCTGGTGATCCGCCCCGGTGACGGCAACGAGACCATGGGCGCCTACCAGGTGGCCGTCACCAACCGCAAGCGCCCCACGGTGCTCGCCCTCAGCCGCCAGGCCATGGCCAACCAGCCCGGTTCGGCCGCGGCCCATGTGGCCAAGGGCGGCTACATCCTGGAAGACAGCAACGGCAGCCCCGATCTGATCCTGATCGGCACCGGCACCGAGCTCGAGCTCTGCACCAAGGCCGCCGCCCAGCTGCGCGCTGAGGGCAAGAACGTGCGCGTGGTCTCGATGCCCTGCATCGAGCTGTTCGAAGAACAGGACGCCGCCTACCGGGAGAGCGTGCTGCCCGCCGCCTGCCGCAAGCGCGTCGTGGTGGAAGCCTCCAGCAGCTTCGGCTGGCACAAGTTCACCGGCTTCGACGGCGACACCGTCTCGATCGACCGCTTCGGTGCCTCGGCCCCCGGCCCGGTCTGCCTGGAGAAATTCGGCTTCACCGTCGACAACGTGGTGGCCAAGGCCAAGGCCCTGGGCTGAATCGCCTAGCTGGCCTGCCGATTGGCAGACCACTCCCTCCTTGCCCCGCCAAATTGGCGGGGCTTTTTGTTGGCGTCAATCGGGATGAAAAAGCACAAAAAAGCCCGGGACGAACCCGGGCTTGGCTGCACTGAACGACCGCGAATGTGACGCGCTCAGACGGCTGCTGCCTCTCCAGCTTTCTGCTCCGCCAGCACCTGCTCCAGGCCGGCCAGATCCTCATCGGTGATCTTGGTTTGCATCGGGCAGTGCTTGGGTCCGCACATCGAGCAGAACTCGGCCTGCTTGTAGATGTCAGCGGGCAGGGTTTCGTCGTGATACTCACGGGCCCGCTCGGGATCGAGCGAGAGATCGAACTGCTTGTTCCAGTCGAAGGCGTAGCGGGCGCGGCTGAGTTCGTCGTCGCGGTCGCGGGCACCGGGGCGGTGGCGGGCGATGTCGGCGGCGTGGGCAGCGATCTTGTAGGCGATCAGGCCTTCACGCACATCTTCGGCATTGGGCAGGCCCAGGTGCTCCTTCGGGGTCACGTAGCAGAGCATGGCCGTGCCATACCAACCGGCCATGGCCGCACCGATGGCGCTGGTGATGTGGTCGTAGCCGGGGGCAATGTCGGTGACCAGCGGGCCGAGCACATAGAAGGGGGCCTCGCTGCACTCCTCCATCTGCTTTTTGACGTTGAACTCGATCTGATCCATCGGCACATGGCCCGGACCCTCCACCATCACCTGAATGTCGTGCTCCCAGGCGCGGCGGGTGAGCTGGCCCAGGGTTTTCAGTTCGGCCAGCTGGGCGGCATCGGAGGCGTCGTGCTGGCAACCCGGCCGCAGCGAATCGCCCAGGGAGAAGGTGCAGTCGTAGCGCTTGAAGATTTCGATGATGTCATCGAAATGGGTGAACAGGGGATTCTGTTTGTGGTGATAGAGCATCCACTGGGCCAGGATCCCGCCACCCCGGCTCACGATGCCGGTGATGCGACCCTTCACCAGCGGCAGGTGCTCAATCAACAGGCCGGCGTGGATCGTCTGGTAATCGACCCCCTGCTGGCAGTGCTTCTCAATGATGTGCAGGAAGTCGTCGGCGTCGAGCTTCTCAATGGAGCCATGCACGCTCTCAAGCGCCTGATACACCGGCACCGTGCCGATCGGCACCGGCGAGGCCTGGATGATCGCCGTGCGCACCTCATCGAGATTCACGCCGCCGGTGGAGAGATCCATCACCGTGTCGGCGCCGTATTTCACCGCCAGGCGCAACTTGGCCACCTCCTCATCGAGATCGGAAGCATTGGGGGAGGCGCCGATGTTGGCGTTCACCTTGCAGCGGCTCGCGATGCCGATCGCCATCGGCTCCAGGTTGGGGTGGTTGATGTTGGCCGGAATGATCATCCGGCCCCGCGCCACCTCCTCCATCACCAGCGATTCGGGCAGGTTTTCCCGCTGGGCCACGAAGGCCATCTCTTCGGTCACCACGCCCTGGCGGGCGTAATGCATCTGGGAATAGTTCGCGGTGCCGCGACGCTTCTCGATCCAGGCGCTGCGCATGACGGGCTGTGGCGAAGAACAGGTTCCGCCCGTGGGCGGAGGGGGTCCAGAGCCGAGCCGAGTTCGTTTCCACTTCCCTGCGCCGGCATGACCCGGATCAGGTTCGGAGGGTGTGATCTCAGCCCGAGGCTGCACGGCGGATTGGGCCGGCAGCGGGGCACCCCTAGTGACAAACGAAACCTAGCAAGGCCGTAACCGGCTGGGGCTCAGCCCTGCAACCCATTCAGCGCCGCGGCCACCACCCGGTGGTCGGGGTCAGCCTGGAGCTGCTGCAGCAGGGCGCGGGCCTGGCCATCGCTGTGGTCGTGCACCAGGCGGCCCAGGATCTCGGCCCCACCCACCCGCACGGTGCCATCGGCGTCGGTGATGGCCATTGCCGCCAGATCGAGCAGCCAGGCCGGATCAATGGCGGGCTGCTCAGCCAGGGCCGCGAGGATGCTGCAGCGCACCAACCACTGCTGGTCGGCCGCAAACACCTCCCGCAGCAGGGGCCAGGCCCGCTCCAGGGAGTGGCTCACCAGGGAGTTGGCGGCCTCCGCCCGCACGTTGGCATCCTCGTCGTGCTGCACGGCGTTCACCAGGGCCTGCCAGCCCTCCTCGCTCTGCTTCACGCCCAGACCGGCACAGCTGAGCGAGCGCACCATGAAGATCCCCTGCTCCAGCCCCAACAGCAACAGGGGCACGGCCTGCTCCACCGGCACCTCCCGCAGGCCCACCAGGGCGGGCATGGCCCGGCTGGGATCGCCGGAGATGATGGCGTCCCGCAGGGCGGACAGATCAGGCGAGGAGTTGGTCATACCCCTCCATCGTGGCGCAGGGCCGCCAGCAGCTCCCGCCGCCGCCGCCGCCGGCCCAGGGCACTGGTGACCAGCAGGCCCGTGCCAATCAACAGCGCTGGCAAGGCCGGCAGGCGATCGACGCCGCGGCGCTGCAGCAACACCAGCAGGGCCAGCAGGATCAGCAGGGGCGAAGCCAGCGCCAGCCATCCCCGCAGCCAGGGCCGGCGCCTCACGGGCGCCGCTCCATCCAGCGCAGCAAACTCCAGGTGAGCACCCGGATGCCCACCGGCAGGGCCGCCTCATCGGGGGCAAAGGTGTTGCTGTGCAGGGGGGTGCAGCCCTGGGGCCCCGCCACGCCGAGCCGGAACATCGTGCCGCGGGTGCCCTCGAGCAACTGGGCGAAATCCTCGGCGCCGAGCGACGGCTGCTCCAGCCACTGCACCTGGGAGCGGCCCAGCAGGTCCACCGCGGCGTCAGCCACCAGTTCGGTGAGGGCTGGATCGTTGTGCACCGGCGGTGAAATCACCCGATAGCGCACCCGGGCCTCGCCGCCATGGCCGCGGCAGAGGGCCTGCACCGTGTCTTCAATCCAGCCGGGCAGCTGGGCGTGCACGTCGGTGTCCAGGCAGCGCACCGTGCCCAGCAGACGCACGTGGTCGGCGATCACGTTGAAGGCCTTGCCCCCCTCGATTCGCCCGAAGCTCACCACCACCGGGTGCAGGGCATCGAGGCGGCGGCTGATCGCCTCCTGCAGGCCGCTCACCACCCGGGCCGCAATCCAGATGGCATCCGTGCTCTGGTGGGGCCGGGCGCCGTGGCCGCCCTCGCCCAGCACCTCCACCTCCAGCTCCCCCGCCGCCGCGGTGAGGCTGCCGCTGCGCACGCCGATCGTGCCCGCCGGCAGGCTGGGAAACACGTGCACGCCAAACAGCGCCTCCACCCCCTCCATGGCGCCATCGGCCATCATCCAGGCTGCGCCCTGGGCCGTTTCCTCCGCCGGCTGAAACAGCAGCCGCACCCGGGCCGTGAGCCGCTCGGGTGCGCGCTCGGCCACCCCGGCGAGCAGCCGCGCCACCCCCAGCCCGACGGCGGTGTGCAGGTCGTGGCCACAGGCATGCATCAGGCCCTGCTGGGTGGAGGCGTAGTCGAGGCCGGTGCGCTCCTCCACCGGCAGGGCATCCATGTCCACCCGCAGGGCCACCAGGGGCGAGGGGCTGCCATCGGCACCCCGCTGCGGCCCCAATTCAGCCACCACTCCAGTGCGGCCGACCCCCTCGTGCACCTGCCAGCCCCAGCGGCGCAGCTCCCCGGCCACCAGGGCAGCCGTCTGCTGTTCGTGGCCGCTGAGCTCGGGGTGGCGGTGAATGTGCCGCCGCAGCTGGATCAGCTCCGGCAACACCGCGGCCAAGGTGTCGTCGAGCCCCAGCTCATGCCAATTCAGGGTGCAGGGTGTGGCCGTCATTCAGGTCGCCGGATTCAAGAAGCCGTGTTCAGGAAGACAGGGCCAGGAATTGCGCCAGAGCTTCCACCGGCTCGGGGGGCCAGCGCCGCGTCGATCGCAACCATTCTTGCTGGCGGTAGCGCGGATCGAGGCCGGAGGCTGCGGCCCAGTTGCTCTCCGCCTCACCGCTGGCCCCCTTCTGCCACAGCAGGGCCGTGAGCGCGGCACGGGCATCGGCAAACAGGGGGTAGCGGCGAATCAGGTTGCGCAGCTCGCGCTCGGCTGCCGCCCGATCCCCCAGCTGAAAGGCGGCCAGGGCGGCACTGGAGCGGGCCATGGCAAAGCCGGGGCGGGCCAGGGACGCCGCCTCAAAGCTGCTGCGGGCAGCGACCCAGTCGCCCAGGGAGCCCTGCACGTTGCCGAGGTTGTAGAGGGCCGAAGCCCGCGGTTCGCCCGCGTCCTGCGGGGCCCGCTCCAGGATCCAGCGGTAGTCGGCCTCGGCGGCGGCCCACTGGCCCAGGGCCTCCTCGGCGGTGCCGCGGTTGAGATGGGGATCAGGGCTTACAGCATCGAGCTCCATCGCCCGGGTCTGGTCGGCGATGGCGGCCCGGGGATCGCCCAGGGCCAGCTGCACGTTGCCGCGGTTGCTCCAGGCCGCCGCATCGCCCGGAGCCACCTCCAGCACCTGGTTCCAGAGGGGCAGCGCCTCATCAAAGCGCCCCTGCCGGCTGGCGCTGAGGGCCTGGTCAAACAGCTGGGGCAGGGGTATGGGGGCCACCGCCGGAGCCACCAGCACCTGCCAACCCAGCAGCAGGGCGATCAGGGTGGCCATCACGACCGGAGCCCGCTCATGCCGCCGCCCCGGTGGGCCAGCCCAGGTGGCTGCGGCCCGCCGGCGTGACCATCCGGCCGCGGGGGGTGCGCTGCAGGAAGCCCAGCTGCAGCAGGTAGGGCTCCACCACCGCTTCGAGGGTGGCGGAATCTTCGCCCAGGCCTGCGGCCAGGGTGTCGAGGCCCACGGGGCCGCCGCCATAGCCCTCCAGCATCAAGGTGAGCAGGCGCCGGTCACTGGCATCGAGGCCGCGATCGTCGACGCGATGCAGGCTGAGGGCCTCGGCCACCAGCGCCGCACCGATCCGGCCGTGGCCCCGCACCGAGGCCACATCGCGCACGCGGCGCAGCAGGCGATTGGCGATACGGGGGGTGCCACGGCAACGGCGCGCCACTTCCAGGGCCGCATCGGGCTCCAGGGCGATCTGCAGCAGACCCGCGGCCCGCTCCACAATCGCCTGGAGGTCGTCGAGGCCGTAAAACTCCAGCCGCTGGATCAGGCCAAAGCGATCCCGCAGCGGCGAGCTCAGGGAGCCGGCCCGGGTGGTGGCCCCCACCAAGGTGAAGGGCGGCAAATCCAAACTGCGGGTGCGGGCCGTGGTGCCCTTGCCCACGGTGAGGTCGAGGCGGAAGTCCTCCATCGCCGGATAGAGGATTTCCTCGGCCACCCGGTTGAGCCGGTGGATCTCGTCGATGAACAGCAGCTCGTGGGGCTGCAGGTTCACCAGCAGGCCGACGATGTCGCGCGGGCGCTCCAGGGCCGGCGCACTGGTGATGCGGCAGCGAACCCCCAACTCCTCAGCCAGCACCAGGGCCATGGTGGTTTTGCCCAGACCGGGTGGGCCGTAGAGCAGCACGTGATCCAGCGCCTCCTGGCGGGCGCGGGTGGCCTCCACGGCGATGGCCAGCACCTGCTTGAGCTCGCCCTGGCCGATGTAGTCCGCCAGCCGCCGGGGCCGCAGACCGTCTTCCCGCGAGGCCGGCACCCCATCGGTCAGCCTTCCGGCCGCAGCCTCCTCGGGCCCGGGAGCAGGGTCCACCAGACGCGGCGGCGACGGCAGGTCCGAGGGGCTGGCCTCGCGGCTGGGGCGGCCGCGGGGCGCCGGGGATCCCGAGGAAACAATGGCCATGCAGCGAGGGTACCGGGGGCTCCCTAGGGTCGGGAGATCCAGGGGACGGTTGCGGAGCAGCGATGGCCAAGGGCGGGGGCAAGAAGGGCGCCAAGGCCCAGCGCGATGCCGCCAACAAGCTGCTGGCCGACAACCGCTTCGCCCGCCACCAGTACGAGATCCTCGAAACGCTCGAATGCGGCCTGGAGTTGGTGGGCACCGAGGTGAAATCGATCCGGGCCGGCCAGTGCAACCTGCGCGACGGCTTTTGCCTGATCCGCAAAGGGGAGCTGCAGCTTCACAACGTGCACATCTCGCCCCACAGCCATGCCGGGGCCTATTTCAACCACGAGCCCCTGCGGGTGCGCAAACTGCTGGCCCATCGGCGCGAGATCGAGAAATTACGGGTGGCCCTCGAGCAGAAAGGCCTCACCCTGATCCCGCTCAACCTGCACCTCAAAGGCTCCTGGATCAAGCTCACGATTGGGCTGGCCAAGGGCCGCAAGCTGCACGACAAGCGCCACGAGGAGCGGCGCAAGCAGGACATCAAGGACGCCAAGGCCGCCATCGCCAGGCTCTGAATTCCGGCGCGGGCGGCCTGCCCGCCGCTGCAGCTCCCGGAATCTGTACAGGCTGTACAGATTCCTGAAGGGCACAACCCAGCAACCACCCCGGCTGGCGTGACTTCACTGCGAAACCGGTTCACTCCGGGAACGGTTCACCCCGAGATCAGTTCTCTGGCGATGGCACCGGCGGTGGCGGCGGGGCCGACGGACTGGCGGGTGCCAACGGGGCCGCAGGCGCTTGAACGGCGGGGGCCTGGGGCGTCTCCGGCTGTGCGGGTGGCGCCTGCGGTGGGGGTTCCGGAGTGGCCTGGGCCGGCGGATCCGCCCGCAGGGACAGGGTGATCAGGGCCGGGGCGACACCCTCGTTGGTCACCAGCAGCTGCACCGGCGAGCGCTTCTGCGCCCCCAGGCTCACCACCCGCAGGGGGCCCTTGGCCTCCAGCAGGTCGCCGTCGGGACCGAACACGCTCATCTGCATCAAGGGCGAACCATTCACCCCCAGCACCAGGCGGTAGCCCGGCGGCAGCCGCACCGGGAACAACCGGGCGCCACCGGCCTCCACCTGGGCCGAGAGCACCCGGGTTTCCTGCGGCTGGGCCTCAATCGCCTCGATCTGCACATTCGCCAGGCCCTGCTCCGCCGCAGCGAACCAGAGCTGGCGGAAGGGTTCGGGGGGAATGTCGGCGCCGGGCCGACCCGGCAACAGGCTCTGGGCGCTGCCCGACACCAGCTGGCGCAACACCGCCGAGCTGAGCCCCTGGCTCACCAGGGACTGCTGGCGCCGCTCCCAGTCGCCATTGGTGTAACTGCCGAGGCGGCGACGGATGTCGAGGGGAAGTTGCTCCACCCGGGCCAGCCACTCCTCTGACAATTCATTCCACACCTTGCGCAGGGGGGCATCCTCCAGGGAGTCACTGGGCAGGCGACCGCCCCGCTCCGGAAACTGGGCCAGCAGGCTGGCGTCCACCAGCTTCAGGAACCAACCCCGATCCACCTGCATGGCCCGCAGCCGGTTGAGCAGCTGCTGGCGCTGGTCCACCTCGGCGGGAGGCAAGCTGTTGGGCAGCTGCAGGGCGGCATCCGGCGTAGGCAGGGCCAGGCGGCCCCGGCTGAGCCACCACCAGCCCAGGGCCGTGCCCACCACGGCCGAGAGCACCAGGGCGATCACCACGGGCCAGATCCCGCCTTCGGCGGCCTCCTCCCGTTCGTCCAGACGGCTGCGCTGGGCGGCCGCGGCGGGGGGGGGAGGCGCCACACGGGGCAACGCCGGCGGGGGCGCGCTCACCTGGGGCTCGAGCTGGGGCTCCGGCGGGGGGGCCGGAGGAGCGGGGGGCGGAGCCACCGGCGGCGGCACCAGGGCCACGGTGCGGTCGGCCCGGGGCACCGGGCCCGTGCTCTCCGGCATGGGCAGGGCCTGGAACGCCACCAAGGCCTGGGAGGCCGAGGCAAAGCGCTCGCCGGGCTCCCGGCACAGCAGGCGACGGATCTGGGCCTGGAGTTCAGGTTCGGCCGCCAGGGCAGCGGGCCAGCGCCAGGCCAGGGTCACCGGATCCAGCAGCCGGGCGGGCTCCTCCCCGCTCAGCAGCACCAGGGCCACCACCCCGAGGGCATGGAGATCCATCCAGGGCTCGGGCGCCGCCGCGCGGGCGCGCTCGGGCGGCGCATAGCCCGGCGTGACCGCCGGGAGGCCAGCCACCAGGCCGAAATCGAGCAGCACCGGCAGGCCGTCGCTGTCGCGGCGCAGCAGGTTGGCGGGACTGAGATCGCCATGCACCAGCTCCTGGCTATGCAGCACCGCCAACACCGGCAGCAGCTGACGCAGCAGCAGCAGCACCTCACCGGCCCCAAACACCAGCTGGCGCTCGGCGCGGGCCTCGAGCAGCTGCCGGTAGGTGCGGCCGGCCTGCCATTCCCGCACCAGCCAGAGCCCCTCGGCCGAGGGGATCGCAGCCCCCAATCGGGGCACCTGGGGATGGAGCACGCCCTGGAGCTGCCCCCAGAGCTGGCGGGCCCGGGCCCCATCGAGCTCGGGACCGAGCAGCCGCAAGGCCATCGGGGCCTCGGCCGCCAGCTGGTCGCTGGCCCGCCAGAGATCGCCCTGGGGGCCCTCACCCAGAACCTCTTCGAGCCGGTAACGCTCGCCGATCACCTGACCCTGCTGTGCGGCCATCAGCCCTCTCCCGCCAGGGCGCGCTCGGGCTGGTGCAGCCCCTTACCGGCGAGCCAGTCGGCGTCGTAGAGCCGGGAGCGGTAGCGATCGCCGCTGTCGCACAGCACGGTCACGATGGTGTGGCCGGGCCCCATCCGCCGGGCCGTCTCGACCGCCGCGGCCACGTTGATGCCCACCGAGCCGCCGAGGAACAGGCCCTCCTGCCACAACAGCTGGTAGATCGTCTCGAGGGCGGTCTGGTCGTCGATGCGCACGGCGTCATCAAGGGGAGCGCCCTCCAGGTTGGCGGTGACGCGGCTGTTGCCAATCCCCTCGGTGATCGAACTGCCCTCACTGCTGAGCTCCCCGCGGGTGGCCCAGGCGTGCAGGGCACTGCCATGGGGATCGGCCAGCACGCAGCGCACCCGGGGGTTCTGCTCCTTCAGGTACAGGGCCACGCCGGCATAGGTGCCCCCGGTGCCGGTGGCTGCCACCCAGGCATCCACCTGGCCGCCGGTCTGCTGCCAGATCTCCGGGCCCGTGGAGTTGTAGTGGGCGCGGCGGTTGGCCAGGTTGTCGAACTGGTTCGCCCAGACGGCCCCAGGCGTCTCGGCCGCGATCCGACCCGAGAGCTTCACGTAGTTGTTGGGGTCGCGATACGGCACCGCCGGCACCGTGCGCACCTCAGCCCCCAAACTGCGCAGCAGGCCGATCTTCTCGGCCGACTGGGTGTCGGGAATGACGATCAGGGCCTTGTAGCCCCGGGCATTGCAGAGGTGGGTGAGGCCGATGCCGGTGTTGCCGGCCGTGCCCTCCACCACCGTGCCGCCTGGCTGCAGCAGGCCCTGCTCCTCCGCCTCCAGCAGGATCCCCAGGGCCGCGCGGTCCTTGACCGAGCCACCGGGATTCATGAACTCGGCCTTGCCGAGGATCGTGCACCCCGTGAGGGCGCTCAGGGCCTCGAGCCGGATCAGGGGCGTGTTGCCGACGGCGCCCACGAACCCTGCAGTGATTCCGGCCATGCCCACGTGCTGTGCGTGGCGGGATCGTAGGCAAGGTCCCTATGGTCAGTCCTGATTTCAGGCTGAATTGCCAGCGGCGGGATGGGGGAAGAGCTGCGGGCGCGCTACACGCAGGTGCGCCAGCACAGCCTTGCCCTGGTGGCCCCGCTCCAGCCCGAGGACGTCTGTCTGCAGGGCATGGCCGATGCCAGCCCGCCCAAGTGGCACCTGGGCCACACCACCTGGTTCTTCGAGCAGTTTCTGCTGCGGCCCCAGCTGGAGAGGGGGCTGCACCTGGCCTACGACCCAGCTCCGGCCACCTGGAGCTTTCTGTTCAACAGCTATTACGACGCCGTCGGCGCCCGCCACCCCCGCCCCCAGCGCGGCCTGCTCAGCCGCCCATCCCTCGAGGAGGTGCTGGGCTGGCGGCAGCGGCTGGATGGGGCGATGCAGGCCCTGCTGGGGCAGCTGGAGCCGGGCGATCCCCAGCTGGAGCTGGTGGAGTTGGGCCTGCAGCACGAGCAGCAGCACCAGGAGCTGCTGTTGATGGACCTGCTCGATGGCTTCAGCCGCAATCCTCTGGAGCCGGCCTATGGCCCAGAGCCTGAAGCCACCTACCGGGCCCGAGCGACCGACGGGCAGAGCCGTTCCGAAGGCCCCTGGCTCGAGCATGAAGGAGGGCTAGTGGAGATCGGCCACCCGGGCGGTGCCTTCCATTTCGACAACGAAGCGCCCCGTCACCGCCAGTGGCTCGATCCCTTTGCGATCAGCCGCCAGCTGGTGAGCAACCGCGAGTTTGCGGCCTTCATCGCCGATGGCGGTTACCGGCGGCCCGAACTCTGGATGAGCGAAGGCTGGGCGATTCAGCAGGCGCGGGGCTGGCAGGCGCCGCGCTACTGGCGCGACGACGGGGAATTCACCCTGGCGGGTCGCCAGCCCCGGCTGGCGGAGCTGCCGGTGCGCCACCTCAGCTGGTTTGAAGCCGATGCCTACGCCCGTTGGGCCGGCGTGCGACTGCCCAGCGAAGCCGAATGGGAGCTGATGGGGCCCCAGCTGCCCCAGGCCTTTGGCCTGTTGTGGCAGTGGACCTCTAGCCCCTACAGGCCCTATCCGGGCTTTGCGCCCGCCGCCGGGGCCGTGGGGGAATACAACGGCAAATTCATGAGCTCCCAGATGGTGCTGCGCGGCAGCAGCGTGCTCACCCCGGCCGAGCACGGACGGCTCACCTACCGGAACTTCTTCCCGCCAGCCAGCCGCTGGATGGCCGCGGGGTTGCGCCTGGCCCGCGATGCCGCCTGAGCTGGAGCACCTGCCATGGATCTGATCGACCTCCACCCCGAACCGGCCGACATCCACCAGCTGGTGCTGGAGGGCATGGCCCGCCAGCCCCGCCAGCTGCCGGCCTGGTTGCTCTACGACGCCGAGGGCTCCCGGCTGTTCGAGGCCATCTGCGAACAGCCGGAATATGGCCTCACCCGCACCGAAACGGCCCTGCTGCAGGCCACGGCCCCCGAGCTGGCAGCGGCCCTGGGCGCGGGAGTGCTGGTGGAGTTCGGCGCCGGCAACGCCCGCAAGGTGGGACCCCTGCTAGAGGCGCTGCGGCCGCCGGCCTACGTGGCCCTCGACATCAGCGCCGACCACCTCGGCCCCGCCTGCAAGGAGCTGCAGACCCGCCACCCGGCGGTGCCCGTCCTGGGCATCTGCTGCGACTACACCCAGCTGCACCAGCTGCCAGACCACCCCCTGCTGAATGAGCAGCGGCGGCTGGGCTTTTACCCCGGCAGCTCCCTGGGCAACTTCAGCCTCCCAGAAGCCCGGGGGCTGCTGCAGCAGTTCAGCCAGCTGCTGGGACTAGGGGCGCAGCTGCTGATCGGCATCGACCAGCCCAAGGCCGTGGCGCGGCTGGAGGCCGCTTACAACGACGCCGCCGGCGTGTCCGCCGCCTTCGCCCGCAACCTGCTGGTGCGGCTCAACCGGGACCTAGCGGGCAACTTCGATCCCGACGCCTTCGCCTACACGGCCCAGTGGCAGCCGGAGCACAGCCGAATCGCCATGGCCCTGGTGAGCCGCCAGGCCCAGACCGTGCAGCTAGCGGGGCAGGCCTGGAGCTTCGCCGCGGGCGAGCCCCTGATCACCGAATACAGCGTCAAGTACGCCCCGGAGGCCTTCCTCAGCCTCGCCGCGAGCGCGGGCTGGCGGGGCGCCGGCCGCTGGAGCGATCCGGCCGGCGACCTGTCGCTGCACCTGCTGGTGACGGCAGACTCCTGAACAGAGGCAGGAGACCGATGGGTCGTGAGGAACAACGGGCCGCCATGCGCCAGATGCGGGAGGGCCTGATCGCCGAGCTTGAGGAGCTGTACCGCAACGCCTTTGACCGGATCGGCGACCAGGATTTGGGCGAAGGGGCCGTCGCCCGGCTCACCCAACTGCTACTGCGCTCCCGCGAAGCCGCGATCACCCCGCTGCAGCAAGAGATTGAAGCGCCGTTGATCACCAGCCCCGCCGGACAGCCCGCCCCGTGAGTTGGCTCGACGAACTGGAGGCGCGGCTGGAGCAGCAACTGGCCGCCTTCCTGGCCGCCAACCCCAGCCAGGAGGCCCTGCTGGAGGAGCAGGGGGCACGCGATCGCCAGGCCCGGCTGGTGGGGCAGCGACGCCAGTTGCAACGGCAGGCCGAACAGGAGCGCCAGGCCCTGCTGCAACTGGCCGACGAGATTCGGCGCTGGCAGGAGCGGGTGGTCAAGGCCCGGGCCGCCGGTGCCACCACCCTGGCCGAGCGCGCCGAGGCCCACCAGCAAGGTCTGATGGAGCAGGGCCGCCAACGCTGGCAACAGCTGGGCGAACTGGGCGTGAGCTTCGCGGCAGTGGAGCGTGACCTGCGCGAGCTGGAGAACCGGCCAAGGCCGCCCCGGGCCTCGAGCCTCGAGCAGGACTGGGCCGCCTTCGAAGCCGAGCAGGCCCTAGAACAGCTGCGCCGGCAGCAGCGCTAGCGAGGCGCTTACGGGGCTGGCTCCTGAATTCCGTACAGGCTGTACAGAATCCGAGAGCGCCCACAATCACTGCAGCTGACGCCAGCCCCCTGCATGGGTTTTCTGCTGTCCAAACTGCTGCCGCTGTTGCTCTACCCCCTGGGCCTGGGCCTGCTGCTGCAACTGCTCGGCCTCGCCACGGCGCCCCAAGGCCCCGGCCGCCGGCGCCAGGCCAGCCTCTGGCTGAGTGGCACGGGGGTGGGGCTTATCTGGGTTTGCGCCATGCCCCTCACCAGCCGCCAACTGATCTGGGGCCTGGAGGAGAGCAGCGCCGCCCTGACGCCAGTGGTGCTGCCCCGCGCCGATGCGGTGGTGGTCCTAGGCGGCGGCTTGCGGCCCGCCCTGCCACCCCGCCAGGGTGTCGAAGTGGCGGAAGGCGGCGACCGCCTGCTGCGCGGTGTGCAGCTGGTGCGCCAGGGCCAGGCCCCCCTGCTGGTGACCAGCGGCGGCCGGGTGAACTTCACGGCCAACGATCCCGCGCCACCGGAAGCCCTCTGGGCAAGGGATCTGGCCCAGCAGCTGGGGCTGCCGGCGGAGCGGATCCTGATCAATCCAGGCTCCCGCACCACGGCCGAGGAGGCCCGCGACATCGGCCACCTGGGCCGGCAGCGGGGCTGGACGCGGGTGCTACTGGTGACCAGCGCCTTCCACATGCCCCGTTCCCTGGCCACGTTCCGCCAGCGCAGCGGTTTGACCGTGGTGCCGGTGGCCTGCGATTACCAGCTGCCCGATCGGGCCCACTACGGCCAACCCACCGCCGGCAACACCCTCAAGAGCCTGGTGCCGGAAGCGGAGGCGCTTTACCTAAGCAGCCTGGCGCTCAAGGAACACCTGGGCCTGGCGATCTACAGGCTCCGGGGCTGGAGCTGATCCAGCTGGCTTGCGTTCAGGCCGGCTTGCGTTCAGGCCGGCTTACGTTCAGGTCTTGGGCGCCGGGGGCACGAGGCTCACCCCCTCCGGCGGCGGCGTGGGATCGGGATCGGCGATCAGCATGTGCTGCAGCACGATTTCGGGGCGCTCGCTGTCACGCCAGCGGATCCGGTAGGCGGGCATTTTGGTGCCGCGGCTGGTGGTCTGCTCCACCGGCTCCATCACCCAACCGCGACGCGAACGGCCCTGCGGGTTGCGCTTCACCACAGCATCCGCGTGTTTGAAGCGAAAACCGACGCGCTCGCCACTCATGGAATCGCTGGCCCCAAGTGGGGGAGATTGCCTACTGGCTTCATTATCCCATTGCGCTTGGCCGGCCCTCAGGACGCACCTCGGGACGCAGCAGCGGGAAGGCGATCACATCGCGGATCGAGGGGCTGTCGGTGAGCAGCATCACCAGCCGATCGATGCCAATGCCCAGGCCGCCCGTGGGGGGCATGCCCACCTCCAGGGCCTGGAGGAAATCCTCGTCCACCTGCTGGGCCTCGTCGTCGCCAGCAGCCTTGCGGGCCTGCTGGGCCTCCAGGCGCTGGCGCTGGTCCACCGGATCGATCAGTTCGCTGAAGGCGTTGGCGGTTTCGCGGCCCACGATGAACAGCTCAAAGCGCTCCACCATCCCCGGCTTGCTGCGGTGGGCCCGGGCCAGGGGCGAATTCTCCACGGGGTAATCGATCACGAAGGTGGGCTGGATCAACTCCGCCTCCACCCGCTGCTCGAAGGCTTCCACCAGCAGGCGACCCACGGAATCGGCCAGGGCCGGCACCTCCAGCCCCTGGGCCCCCATCGCCGCGGCCGCCTCTTCGCGGCTACCAAAGCTGTTGAAATCCAGGCCGGTGGCGTCCTGCACCAGCTGATGCATGGTGGCCCGCCGCCAGGGGGGCGCCAGATCAATCTCCGTGCCCTGATAGCTGATCTGGGTGGTGCCGCACACCTGCTGGCACACGTGGGCAATCAGCTGCTCGGTGAGCAGCATCATGTCGGTGTAGTCGGCATAGGCCTGGTAGATCTCCACCGAGGTGAACTCGGGGTTGTGGCGGGTGCTGATGCCCTCGTTGCGAAAGATGCGCCCCAGCTCGTACACCCGCTCGAAGCCCCCCACCACCAGCCGCTTCAGGTGCAGCTCGGTGGCGATCCGCAGGGTGAGGGGCAGATCCAGGGCGTTGTGGTGCGTCTCAAATGGCCGGGCATCGGCACCGCCCGGCACGCTCTGCAGCACCGGCGTTTCAATCTCCAAAAACTCCCGCTCATCCAGCCAGCGGCGCATGGCGCTCACCGCCACGGCCCGGCGCCGGAAGGTTTCGCGGGTGTCGGGCGACACGATCAGATCGAGGTAGCGCTGGCGGTAGCGCTTCTCCACGTCCGCCAGGCCATGCCATTTGTCGGGCAGGGGCTGGAGCGACTTGGTGAGCATGGTCCAGCCCTTCACCTTCACCGACAGCTCACCGCGGTCGGTGCGGCGCAGGCTGCCCTGCACGCCGATCAGGTCGCCCGCATCCACCAGGGAGGTGAGGTGGGCAAAGGCCTCGGGATCCTCCGGCATGGAGGCCTCCAGGGTGGCCTTCTCAATAAACAGCTGAATGGGGCCGGTCTCATCGGCCAGGGTGAAGAAGGCGAGCTTGCCCATCACCCGGCGGGTCATCACCCGGCCGGCCACCGCCACCGCCAGATCGCGCTCCTCGCCATTGGCCAGGTCGGCGTGGGCCTGCTGCAGCGCGGCGGTGCGGTGCGTGGGCTCGAAACGCAGGGCATAGGGCCCCTGGCCCAGGGCCGCCAAGGCTGCGGCTTTCTCCAGACGGGTCTCGCGCAGCTCCGACAAGGCAGACAGGGGGGCTCAACCGGCCCATCCTGCAGGAACGTCAGCCGGGCTGTTGTGCCTCAGGCATTAGCCGCCAGGCCAGGGTCGGCCATGCGCTGGGAGGCATAGCCGGTGCCCCGCACCGTGAGGATCAGCTCCGGATTGCGCGGATCGGGCTCGAGCTTGCCCCGCAGGCGAGCGACATACACATCCACCACCCGCAGGTCGGCAGCGCGACGGGGCGGATAGCCCCAGAGCTGCTCGAGGATCTCGGCCCGGGGAACCACCCGACCCGGCTCCCGGAACAGCAGCTCGAGCAGGCTGAACTCGGTGTAGGTGAGGCCGATGCGCTCACCGTCGCGGGTGACTTGGCGGCGATTGGTGTCCACCACCAGGTCCCCCACCCGCAGCACGCCACTGCCGCTCTGCACCTCCCGGGGCTCTGCGGAGGCAGAACCGCGGCCCACCCGGCGCAGGATCGTGGCGATGCGGGCTTCCAGCTCCTTGGGGCTGAAGGGCTTGGGCAGGTAGTCGTCAGCCCCCAGATCCAGCCCTGACACCCGCTCGGCAATGGCGTCGAGGGCCGACAGGAAGATGATCGGCACGCAGGATTCGGCGCGCAAGCGGCGGCACACCGCGAAGCCGTCGAGCTTGGGCAGCATCACGTCGAGCACGACGAGATCGGGCTGCTCCTGGTGGAACAGGCTGAGGGCCTCCTCCCCGTCTTCCGCGCAGATCACCCGATAGCCCGCGAGCTGCAGGCGCATCACCAGCACCCGGCGCACGGCCGCCTCGTCGTCCACCACCATTACGGTGGCCTTCGGCTCAGCCGGCGGAGCACCCAACGATTCGGGAGAGGCTTCCGTGAACGGCTCTGACGCTGCCGGATGGAACCCCCGATCCCCCGAACTGGGCCTGTCCTCCGAGGGCATGGGCGGGACGCCGGGATGAAGAATCGCAACCATACCCCTGCACACGCCCCCTGGTCAGCCCCCAGAACGCCGCCGCCAGAGCCCATCTGACCCTTTTTAAGGATTTCTGCAGAAACAGACAGAAACCGGCAATGCTGATATCAGCCCCAGCGGGCCCGGGCATAGCGGTTCCAGTCGTCAGCCGCTGCCGCCAGGGCCGCATCACTGCCCACCTGCCCGAGCATGGCGCGCTGCAGCTGGGTGTACACGATGGCCTGCAGCCGCTTCACCCCCGGACTGGCCGGCACCAGCACCCGGGCCCGGCGCAGGGTCTGGGCGGAGAGCAGCCGGGCGCGCTGCACCAGCTGCTCCTGCGGCGTCCCCGCACCGCTGGCCGCCCCCAGGGAGGCCTCCAGCTGCAGCAGGGCCTGGCGGTTGGAGGGCAGCACCCGCGCCTGCTCGGCGAAGGCCAGCTGGTTGGGGCCATTGGTGAGATGGAGCGCAAAGCGCGCCGCCTCGGCCGCCAGGGCGCTCTGCTGAGGCACCACCAGGTTCATCACCGCCACGTTGGCCTCTCCGCCACGCCCGGTGAGCGGAGCAAAGGGAGCGGTCACCGCGGCAATCCCGGGGGCATTGGTCTGGAGGTTGCGCAGGAAATCGGGCCCGGTGGCCACCTGGGCCAGATCAGATCGGAAGAGGTCGGTAGGGAAAGAGTGT